>JALSOO010000038.1 GCA_026986355.1 Campylobacteraceae bacterium
CTGGTTGGGTATCGAGTCGCCGTGACCATGGTGGACTGATTTTTATCGACCTAAGAGACAAAGACCAAGTTGTTCAGATTGTTTGTGACCCTGCTGATAATGCAGAGGCTCATAGACTTGCTGAAGGAATAAGAGACCAATTTGTATTGATTGTAACAGGAAAGGTTCGTGCTAGAGGAGAGGGGCTAGAAAATCCTAAACTCAAAACAGGTAAGATAGAGATTGTTGCTGATAAACTAATCATAGAAAACAAATCACTTCCAATGCCTTTTGAGCTTGGAGATGAGAAAGTAAATGAAGAGATTAAACTGAAATATAGATATTTAGAACTTAGAACTCAAAAATCGTATGATATTTTCAAACTACGTTCAAAAGCGACCATCGCAACTAGAAATATATTAGATGAGTTAGGATTTTTAGAGGTAGAGACACCAATTATTACCAAATCTACTCCAGAGGGAGCTAGAGATTATCTTGTACCTAGTCGTGTTCATGGTGGAGAGTTTTATGCACTTCCACAATCTCCACAACTCTTTAAACAGTTACTAATGGTCGGTGGTTTTGACCGTTATTTTCAGATTGCTAAATGTTTTAGAGATGAAGATTTAAGAGCAGATAGACAACCTGAATTTACTCAAATAGATGTAGAGATGAGCTTTTGTGACCAAGAAGATGTGATTGACGTGGCTGAAAAATTAATTAATAACATTTTTACTAAGTGTGGTTTTGAGATTCCTACTAAATTTACAAGAATGACCTATATGGACGCAATGGAGAAGTACGGTTCAGATAAACCAGATATGCGTTATGACCTTGCTATGGTTGATGTTATTGATATTTTTGCACGTTGTGATAATGCAATCTTCTCTAATATTGCCAAAGATACCAAAAAGAATAGAATCAAAGCCCTAAAAGTTCCAAAAGGAGATGAGATTTTCTCCAAAAGAGAGATGAAACGGTTTGAGGATTATGTTCGTAAATTTGGAGCATCAGGACTAGGATATTTCCAGATGAAAGAAGATGGGCTTAAAGGTCCTTTGACCAAATTCTTTACCGATGAGGATATTCAAGCTATTATTGATAGATGTGAACTACAAGTAGGCGATGCTGTATTCTTTGGAGCAGGTAATAAAAAACTGGTTTGGGACTATATGGGTCGTTTTAGAATCCATTTAGCCGAAATTATGAATATAATTCCAGCAGATACCTTTGAGTTCTTGTGGGTTATGGACTTCCCAATGTTTGAAGAGGAAGATGGTCATATAAAAGCGATGCACCACGCATTTACTATGCCTCAAACAGACGAAAATGGTAAAATTGCTTATGATGATATTGAAGATTTAAAATCTATCGCTTATGATATTGTACTAAATGGTACAGAGCTTGGTGGTGGGTCTATTCGTATTCACAAAGAGGAGTTACAAAAAGAGGTATTTAAACTAATGGGTATATCCGATGAAGAGGCACAAGAGAAGTTTGGATTCCTACTTGATGCCTTTAAATTTGGCGCTCCTCCTCATGGTGGATTTGCCTTAGGTTTAGATAGACTTATTATGCTTATGACAGGTGCTAGTAGTATTCGTGAAGTTATCGCATTCCCTAAAACACAAAAAGCACAATGTATCTTGACACAAGCACCAAGCCCAGTTGAACCAGAGCAGTTAACAGAACTTAGTCTTAGAATTCGTAAACCTGTTACTGAATAACACTTAGGTCGGGTTGACCCATTTATAGATATATTTTCATCAGAAAATATATGTAAATTTAGATTAAATGAAAAAGTAAAATATAAAAAGGAAAAAATATGAAAAAACTCTTCTTATTGATTGGAGCTCCAGGCTCTGGAAAAACTACCGATGCAAGTCTAATCGCAGGTAAACATTCAGATAAAATTGTACACTATTCAACAGGAGATATGCTTCGTGAAGAGGTAGCAAGTGGAAGTGAACTTGGGCAAACTATTGAAGATTTTATCGCTAAAGGAGCTTTAGTTCCACTAAATATAATAGTAGATACTATTATCTCTGCTATCAATCAAGCACCTGTTGATACTGTTCTTATTGATGGTTATCCACGTTCTGTAGAACAGATGAAAGCACTTGATGAGATTGTAGAAAAAGAGGAAGAGATTGAGCTTACATCTGTAATTGAAGTACGCGTATCAGAACAAGTGGCAAAAGATAGAATCTTGGGTCGTGTAGCAGAAGCAAAAGCAGGAGAAGAGAGAAGCGATGATAGTATAGAGGTTTTCCATGATAGAATGAAAGTCTATACAGA
This sequence comes from Campylobacteraceae bacterium, assembly GCA_026986355.1. GTDB lineage: Bacteria > Campylobacterota > Campylobacteria > Campylobacterales > Sulfurovaceae > UBA1140. The sequence continues at coordinate 2,278 of JALSOO010000038.1, forward strand.
CCCACTAGAGCAAATTCAAGAGTTCTATACTAACAATGGTCTTCTAAAAGTAATCAATGGAGAGAGAGAGCTTGAACCTATTGTAGCTGAAATGGAAGCATTTATTTTAGAAAAGATGTAGATATAAAGGGTGTAGTCCCCCGACTACACCAATAACTACACCCTAAATATTAAAATTGTTCAATCAACCTATTTACATCACTTAAAATTTCTACATTTGATAACGTTGCCAAGGGTAATGAAGCTGGACTAACATAATCAAACTCTCTTGATTTTTCAGACAACAGCCTACGACCACGTGTTGAGTTGATAAAATGCACAATAAAACGACTATCCAATTTTACATACGATTTTTTTCTAACAATAGCCATATAGTGAGGTACTACATACCCCTCTTGACCCTTCTCTACATAACAAGCAATCATTGGGTGATAGAGACTAACAATAACATCTCCTGCTTTTGTCAACTGATTAGCAGAAGCTTCATTTTCACACTTTATTTTTAAAAATTTACGCTCATCTAAAAAAGAGATTGGCTCTAAAGATACCATGGTCAACTCTTTACACGCTTTTTTCTTACTCTTGGCTTTTCCTTCTATAAGATAAGCACCTCTAATAATCTCTGCAACTTCTTTTAATTTCATAATTTTTTCTCTTTATAGTATATATTATACAGAATGATTTCTCAAAGACTTAATAAATTCTTAACTGTTTAGTAAGTATAGTCAAAATTATCTTATATTAAATTAATATAAAGTAAAATTACTAATTTTTAAAAATAAGTTTAATAAAAAGAAACAACTAAAAATGGGTTTAATAGAGGGAAAAATATTTAATATATTTTTTAACATGGAGTGTTTTTATAGTTGTTTTATTTTCTGAAATTAGCTAAAATTAGAGTATTAAAAATAAGTGAGTCAATATGTCAAGTACAATCAAAAATTTAAATATTCTTTCTAAGAAAAACTATACAGTAGTAGAACTTTTTGCAGGAGCAGGTGGCTTGGCTTTAGGTTTAGAAAAAGCAGGATTTAAAAGTAGGGCTGTTTTAGAGATAGATAAGTGGGCTTCTAAAACTTTGCGAACAAATAGACCTCATTGGAATGTGATTGAGGGAGATATTACCAAAATATCGCAAGAGGGCATAAAAAAATATCTACAAAATGATGAAGAGATAGATTTGCTCTCTGGTGGCTACCCTTGTCAATCTTTCTCTTATGCTGGTAATCGTCAAGGTATGGCTGATGTGCGTGGAACACTATTTTATGACTATGCCGAGATTTTAAAAGAGCTAAAACCTAAGATGTTTTTTGCTGAAAATGTCAAAGGTTTGGTTACTCATGATAGTGGAAAGACATTAAAAACTATGATAGCCATATTTGAAGAGGTAGGTTACTCTGTAAGCTATCAAGTTTTAAACTCTCTTCATTACGGTGTGGCTCAAAAAAGACAACGTATTATTATTATTGGGGTACGCAAAGATATTAAAGCTAAGATAAATGAAGAATTTGAGTTTCCCACTCCTTATGCTAAAACATTGACTTTAAAAGATGTTTTACAAGATGTTCCTAGCTCTCCTTGTGCTACCTATAATGAGAAGAAAAAAGAGGTTCTAAAGCATGTAAAACCAGGAGGATGTTGGCGAGATTTACCCGATGATGTGGCGAGAGAGTATATGAAAACTACCTATTTTATGGGTGGAGGGCGTACAGGAATAGCAAGGCGTTTATCGTGGGAAGAAGCAGGATTAACTGTCCTATGTAGCCCTGCTCAAAAGCAAACAGAACGCTGTCACCCTGATGAGTTACGACCTTTTTCTGTACGAGAAAATGCACGAATTCAATCTTTTCCTGATGATTGGGTTTTTGAAGGTTCTTTATCTCAACAGTACAAACAGATAGGTAATGCAGTACCTGTTAATTTAGCCAAAGAGGTTGGATTGGCGATTAAGAGATACTTGGACAAGTTGGAGGATAAATGAGAGCCTATAATTTAACTTTTATAGATAATGAAGATTTGTTTAATCATGTAAAAGAGACGATTGAAAAGTATAGATTTAAAATTAATCTAAAAGAGTTCAATAAAAATTTGATTGACCCCATAAAATTAACTTTTGATGCTAAAATTTATGGGAAAAGTATAGAGGAGATTATTGAGTCTGAATCAATTAGACAGATGGATAAATCAAATTCTAATAATATTGGTTATTTTCAACAAAATATTTTTAAATATATTTTTCATAAAGATAGAAAGCAGACAAATTGGTCTGTACCAAAACAAGGTTTTGATATTGTCAATGAGGTAGATAAAATTTATGTTGAAATGAAAAATAAGCATAATACAATGAACTCCTCTTCTTCACAAAAGACTTTTATGAGAATGCAAAGTAAACTTTTAGAAGATAGAGCGAATAGATGTTATTTAGTTGAAGTTATTGCTAAAAATAGTCAAAATATAGCGTGGAAAATCTCATTAGATGGAGAATCCACTTATCATGAAAATATTAGAAGAGTTTCTATTGATAAATTCTATGAGATTGTAACAGGAGAGAAAGAGGCTTTTAAACAATTGGTTGAAGCGTTACCTAAAGTCATAGATGATGTATTGGATAAGATAGAGCAAAATGGTATAGACAATAGTGTGTTTAAAGAGTTAAAAGAGATAGATGAAAATATATTAAAAAGTCTATATCTATTATCTTTTAAAAAATATGAAGGATTTGAAACTTTTAATATATAAAGAGAGAAAAAATCTCTCTTATCTTTTTGATGCCCTTTGACACTCTTTTACAAAATGTATAGCATTTTCTACTGGTACATCAGGTAGGATTCCATGTCCTAAGTTAAATATATGTCTTCCCTCTTTCATCGTTTCTGCTAGTGACTCTACACACTCGGTGGTTGCCTCTTTGGAGTAGAGACGGCAAGGCTCCATGTTTCCTTGGAGTACATATCTATCTCCTAGTTTCTCTTTGGCTAGTGCCATTGGGGTTGACCAATCTACACCAAATACATCAAAGTTACCATAAACATTATCTAAAAAGGCTGGTACACCTTTTGGAAACATAATAATTGGAGTATTTGGATATTTAGATTTTAGATAATCTGCTATCTCTACCATATATTTCCATGAGAACTCATCATATTTACTTGGTTCAATCGCAGCAGCCCAACTATCAAAGATTTGAACGACATCAATCCCTGACTCTATCTGTTTTTCCATGTAATATTTGACAACTTGTGTAACTTCATGGAGAATATTATGTAGAAGTTTAGGATTGGAGTACATCATCTTTTTACAGATATTATAGGTTTTAGTACCTTGTCCCTCTATCATATAGGTTGCCAACGTCCAAGGAGCACCACAGAAACCTATTAGAGCAATATCATCATCTCTACTATCGAGTCTCTCTCTTATAATTTTGATTGTATCATAGACATAGGTTAATCTATCTGATGCCTCTTTTCCTTTGATAAGTCTATCTAAATCCTCTTGAGTCGATAGTGGGTCATGAAATTTTGGTCCAAAACCTTTTATAAACTCCAAATCCATTCCCATCTCATCAGGAATTACTAAAATATCAGAAAAGAGAATCGCTGCATCAACACCTACAATATCAACAGGTTGAAGAGTAACTTCAGCCGATTTTTCAGGGTTATGACATAAGTTTAAAAAATTCCCTGCCTCTGCTCTAACTGCTTTATATTGTGGCAGGTATCGTCCTGCTTGTCTCATCATCCATACAGGTGTGTATGGGGTCTCTTTGCCTAAACAGGCATCTACAAAAATTTTACTCATTAATGGTCACCTCCTTTATGTAAAAAATATAATGATATTGAAAGAGCCAAAACCGATATAGCAAAATAGATTAAATCTAAAGAGCCTTGATAATCGGTAAATAGAACTCTCTGAAAAAAGTTAACAATGAGAACCATTACGATAACTTTGCCAAGCTTATCTTTCAACTCATCAAGAGAATTTATCTGTAATATCTTTGATGCACCCTCTTTATGAGCTACATCTATTTTTGAGATAAAAAGTTCATATAAACCAAATCCAAAAATAAACATAACCACAGCCATAAGATATAAATCTACAGCACCAATTAAACCACCAACAATCGTTTCATGAAATTTTTCAGGGTGTAGATGTTTTAAATAGGTACTAATAACTTCTACTACGACACTCCAAACATCAACAGATGCTACAATAAAGAGTGCTATTCCTCCAATCATAGAAAATAAGACAGCTAAAAGTACAAAAAAACGTGTATTCCATAATGCACTTTCAAAAATATGTTCAATAAACTTCATTTTAATCCTCTAACTCTATCCACTTTTGAGCAATCCGAACAGAATTTGTCGCTGCACCTACTCTTACTTGGTCGGCAACACCCCAAATATGGAGAACATTTGGTTCAAAAATATCTTTTCTAATTCGTCCAACATAAGTCTCATCTGTATCTGTTGCTGTCATTGGCATTGGATATTTATTGTTTTCTAAATCATCTACTAACACAACATTTTCAAAATCTTTTAATACCTCTCTAACTTTTTCAACGGATATATCTACACCCTCTTTGAATCTTATAGTAATTGCTTCAGAGTGAGAACGTAATACAGGAACACGAACACAAGTAGCACTTACAGCAAAATTGCTATGCATAATCTTATTGGTCTCTAGTACCATCTTCATCTCCTCTTTGGTATATCCATTGGCTTGTGGAGTATCAATATGAGGGATAACATTTAGTGCAATTTGATGTGAAAATGCCTCTACTTTGGTCTCATCAAGTTTAAAGGCAAAGAAGTCTTGCATCTGACGAACAAGCTCCTCCATTCCTGCTTTTCCTGCTCCTGATGTTGCTTGATAGGTGCTTACATCTACTCTTTTGATTCCATATAAATCATCAAGTGGTTTAAGAAGCTGAACCATCTGAATAGTCGAGCAGTTTGGATTGGCAATAATACCTGTATCCTCCCAAAGCTCAATATCCTCTGGATTTACCTCTGGTACAACCAAAGGTACTGCATCTACCATTCTAAAGTGTGAGGTATTATCAATAACCACAGCCCCACTCTCTACGGCATATTTTGCATATTTAGCAGAGATATTTCCTCCTGCAGAGAAGAACGCAATATCAATACCACGACCTTCAAATACTGTTTCGGTAAGCTCTTCAATTGTATAATTTTTACCATTGAATTCAACGATTGAACCTGCTGAATTGGCACTTGCCAATGGCAATAGTTTTCCTACTGGGAATTTAACCTCTTCTAATACTCTAAAAAGCTCTTCGCCCACAGCTCCACTTGCACCAACAACAGCTACATTATACTGCTTCACATTTATCCTTTTCTTAAATAGTTTCACATATTTAAACGTTTATTTATCAATCTTATTTTAACAAAATGGCTGTGAGTATTGGCTTTTTTAACCCGATTTAAAAGCTTTAAAAGAAGAGTGGTGTAAATTGTTTCAATTTCTAAAACAATTTACATCTAAAAGAGATTACGCACACTCAAAAGAGTCAGTCTCTGAATGATAAACAATATTTTTATGCTCTTTGCCACAAAAGAATTCAGAAGTTGGAAGAGTTATCTTTTTCATAATTTTTTTATCAACATTATCAGGAGATACTATTAATTGAATCTTATCTCCATAATATCTCTCTTTTTCAGCAGGAGTCATAACATATTTTCTATGAGGAAGAATAATAGTCTCTACTCCATTTTTATCTTTTTTTATAAAAAATTTAAAAGAGTGCCTAAAGTTTTTAGCTTTTTTTACTCTTTTATTATTGCTTAAGTGAGATAAGTCAACGATACAAACCCCATTTTTACATGTCATAGATGTTCCTGCAGATAGCCCCATAGTCAGTAGTGTTATTGTTGTAAAAATAGCTGTTTTCATTTTTTCTTATCTCCTTAAATGTGTTATTTTCTATAACAATTATGACAAAGATTAGAGAAAAAAACAATAGAAAAACAAAAAAATCTTTAAAAAAAACTAAATTTATACTATTATTTCTAAAAATAAGGAGAAAGCTAAATAAAAAACAACATAATCTTTTTATGAAAATATATTTGATGTTGAATAATATTTATTATGTACGGAAACTATTAAATATAGGGGTTTAGAGTGTGACTATTCATATCACACTCTATATCTTATTGCTCTGGAATAATATCTAAACCATCATTATTAACAATATCTGGCTTCTCTACCTCCTCTTTAGGACACTTTGCCATACTTACAACAATATCTGTTTTTTCAACATTAACTACTTTTACACCAGAGGTATTTCGTCCTGCTTTTCTTATGGTCTGCATATCTACTCGTATCATTTTACCAATAGAAGTTAGACACATCATATCTTTATCATTCTCAACAAGTACCACTCCAACCACATCACCTGTCTTTTTACTAAGCTTCATGGAAATCACACCTTTACCTGCACGACTTTGTTCTCTGTACTCTGAAGCAGTGGTACGTTTTCCAATCCCTTTTTCACTTAACATAAGAAGTTCACTCTCTTCATTGTCAATGGTAGTAGCTCCACAGACAAAATCATCTTCTATTTTAAACTTAATAGCAGTAACTCCACGTGCTACTCGTCCTATCTCTCGTGCATCTTCTACTTTAAAACGAATACATTGACCTTTTTTGGTCGTTATAAACAACCATTTTGTATTAGGCATTACAATTTTAGCTGTCACAATCGCATCATCTTCGTCTAAATTAATAGCTCGTACACCATTAGTTCTGATATTTGAATACTCTTGTAAATTGGTACGTTTGACGATACCATTTTTAGTAAAGAAGACCAACCCTTTATCTTCATGAAAATCAGTTGTTGGTATTATAGACATAATCTTCTCATCTTGTTTGAGGTTAATTAGATTTACAACTGCTTTACCTTTGGCTGTTCGGCTTCCTTCTGGGATTTTATATACCTTCAACCAATAGAGTTGACCCATGTCGGTTACAAACATCAAAGTATTATGTGTAGATGAGATAAAAAACTGCTCTATAAAATCATCATCATGGGTAGTAACGGCAATCTTACCTTTTCCACCTCTTTTTTGCTTCTCATACTGTTTTACAGGAACACGTTTGATATATCCTCTATGAGTAATGGTCACTACCATTGGCTCATTAGGAATTAAATCCTCTATATCTATATCATCATAATCATCAATGATTTCAGTTCTTCTTTTTGTTTTGAAATTTTCGGCTATCTCTTTTAACTCATCAGCAATAATTCCATTTAAAATCTCTTCACTTTTAAGTATAGATTCTAAATAGGCTATTAACGTATAAAGCTCGTTTAACTCATTTTCAATCTTTTCAACTTCAAGACCAGTTAATCGTCTTAGCTTCATCTCCAAAATAGCATGTGATTGATTTTCAGATAGAGAAAATTTTCCCATTAAAGACTCTTTTGCTACTTGAATATCTTGACTCTCTTTGATAATTTTAATAACCTTATCAATATTATCAACTGCAATTTTAAGCCCTTCTAATATATGAGCTCTAGCTGTAGCTTTTTCAAGTTCAAATATAGTTCTTCTAATAATAACTGTTTTTCTATGTCTCAAAAAGAGTTCAAGAAGTTCACGTAGCTTAAATACCTTTGGCTCTTTATTGGTAATTGCCAACATAATAATCCCAAACGTTACCTGCATCTGTGTCTGTTTAAAGAGATTATTCAAAATAATATCACTCATAGCATCACGCTTAAGCTCTATAACAATTCGCATACCATCACGGTCAGATTCATCTCTGATTTCAGAGATACCATCTATCTGTTTATCTCGTACTAAATGGGCAATATTTTCAATTAGCCTAGATTTATTTACTTGATAAGGAAGTTCATCTACCACAATAACTTCTCTACTCTTCTTCTCTTCTATATGTGTTTTTGCACGTACTTTGATTCGTCCACGCCCTGTGGTATAGGCATCAGTAATACCTTTTTTACCAAATATAATACCACCTGTTGGAAAATCTGGACCTTTAATGATATTGAGTATCTCACTATCCTCACACTCTGGATTCTCTATAATCAAAATCAATGCTTCCATAAGCTCATCTAAACGATGAGGAGGGATATTGGTAGCCATACCAACAGCAATACCACTTGAACCGTTTAAAAGTAGGTTAGGAACACGAGAAGGAAAAACATCTGGTTCAGTTAATGAGTCATCATAGTTTGCTGTAAAATCAACTGTATCTTTATCTATATCTCTTAGAAGCTCTTCAGATATTTTTGTCATACGAGCCTCTGTATATCTCATAGCTGCTGCGTTATCCCCATCAACTGAACCGAAGTTTCCTTGACCATCAATCAAAGGTACTCTCATAGCAAAATCTTGAGCCATACGAACCAAAGCATCATATACAGCATTATCACCATGTGGGTGGTATTTACCTATGCAATTTGAAGAGATTACTCCGTTAACAAAAAACTCATGAACATCCTCAACTGTAAAGTCATAGGTTATCTCATCAGCAACCTCTTTAACCTCTTTTACTTTAAGAAATCTAATCTTGTTATCAACAATATATTTTAGCTGTTCATAAAGCTTACTATCTAAACGCCGTAACTTTTCTAAAATATTTAAATCTTCAACGGTATCAGAGTATATTTTAATACTCTTAGATAACTCTTTAACATATCTTATTTTTGTACCATTTTTATACTTGATACCTAATCTAAATTTTTCTCCATCTTCTGATTGATACCATCCTGCACCTATATGTTTTTCTGAAAAAGTATCAAATATTTTTTTTCCAAAAAATGGTAAATAACTGGTTAAACTAGGAGAGTTTGATACTCTAAAAGATTCTAATTTATCTCTCTTTTGATTATTTAATAGATTTAACTTATTTTTAAAAAAGTAAGCATTTGAACCAGTAAAAGTTAGATTATAAGAGTTATGACGAGCAATAATATCTCTATCTTTAATATTATTAATATCCCCTTTTTCTGCAGATTGAACGATTGTAGAGACAACACCAAATCTATCAAAAATAAGAAGAGCTAATTTTTTTAAAAATTTATGAGAAATAGATGTTATTACTATCTCGTTTCTAGCATTTTTTCTAATAAAACCATCGCCATCAATAAATCCACTCAAAAAAGCCAATAAAGAGTCATTTGAAAAACTCATAATAGTTGAATTAATATCTATATTATGACTATATTTATTAGTTATATTAAACTTTTCTAAAAATTCTTTTGATTTCTCTTTGTTAGATATTTTTAATATTTTTGTTGTTTTGCTCTCTTGAATATTATTATTAACATGGAAAGTCTCTTTAATATATTCTAGTACATTCTCTTCACTATTGGAAAAACAGAGATAATTTAAATTTCTATCTCTATCTATATTACCATCAGACATAAAAAGTCCTAAAGCATAAACTTCATCTTTGGAAAAGTTATCTTCTAAATCTAGTAATGATGGTTGCATTATTAAGTAATCATCAGTTGTTAAATCTTTAGACTCTTTAAATGAGTAGCTTAAATCTTCATTAAGAACTTTAAACCTATGTCCTCGTGTTACTCTATTTTCAAATATATTTGAACTACTAGAGACTTTTAATAGTGGCTGTTCAGGTTGATAAAATAACTCTGTTACATCTTTTAAGCCTTTTTGAGTATAGACTCTATCTCCCACATCTATATCTTCTATAGGAACAAGTCCTCTATTAGTTGAGACAAGAGAACCTGCTACTAAACAATCTCCTACAATTCTAGCCGATTTTTTATAAGGACTCTTATGGCTAATATTAAGGTCTCTCATAGCATATAATATTCTTCTATGAACTGGTTTTAGTCCATCTCTAGCATCAGGCAAAGCCCTACCTACAATTACAGACATAGAGTAATCCAAATAGGAGGCTCTCATACTCTCTTCTATTTTTACCTCTTGTATATCTTGGTTCTCGTCAATCAAATCGCTCATGAAACCCCTTTATTATATAATATTCTATGGTACAAATTAAGGCGTATTATAACCAAATAGCTCTTAAAATTATTATTTTATATTATGTTGTTAACATATCATAGGGACGACTAAGTTTATCTCTAAGTTGATGTAGACTTACAGTTCTACCCTCTCGTATAAACTCTCGTCCATCTAAAAAAATAATCATGGTTGGCATAGAAAAGACTTGAAAATAAGCAGATATTTCACGATTTTCTTCTGCATCTAAATAAATCTGCTTTATCTGTGGAAACTCTCTATCAAATAGCTCTTTGAACTTAGGTCTTAACGCATGACAAACATTACAGTTTTCACCTGAAAAATATACCAATACCCCAATTTCTGCTCTGATTATCTTATTTAACTCTTCTAAACTCATTTAGCTCTCCTCGCCTCTTCTATATCATTTTCTATCTGCTCTTTTAATTGCACTAAACTATCAAACTTTCTATTTTCTCGAATAAACTTAATAAATGCAATCTCAACAAATCCCGTAACTATACCAATATCTCTATCTAAAATATAACTCTCTATCGCAAATGAACCATCAGTTGTGACTCTATGACCCAAAAAAGTTACACTATTGAACCATACTTTATCAATCTTTGTCTTGGATAGATATACTCCATTCTTTGGTAAAGAATAGTCATATACTTTTAGATTTAATGTAGGAACAAGCTCTTTTTTGCCTAAACCTTGACCAGCTATTATCTCTCCTGAAATAGTAAAATATCTACCCAAAAGCTCTCTTGCAATCTCAATCTCTCCTTGTGATAGATACTCTTTAATAGTTCGTGTATGAATAGATATATCTCTAACTTTTACCTCATCTATAACGACTACTTCTCCATCAAAAAGCTCTTTTAGAAGTTTACTATCTCCCTCTTTTTTATATCCAAAGGCAAAATCATAACCTACTACTATCTTTTTAAGCTTTGGAAAATCCTCTTTTAGTTTACAAACAAACTCTTTAGCACTCAATAGATTTATATTCTCAAAATGGTAAAAAAAACAGGGTTTTTTAATATAGAGTGAACGTCTATATCCTGCTGTCATAGAGCCTCTATTCCTCTCTATTATAACAACTGCTTCTACTTGGTCTATCAATACTCTATGTGCTTTATGTACACCATCAAATGAGCCTATCGCAATAGAGTCTATACTATTTGTTAATTGCATCTTTTTCCAAAATGATAAATATACTCAATATTTCCAGATTTACCTGCTAATTTAGAGGTTGTAGTGTAAAGCAGATTCCAAGATAACTCTTTTGCTCTTGACTCAAACCTCTCTTTGGCTCTCATAATCGCCTCTTGGTCAATAACCACTCCTCTACTATCTCGTTTTACATCTCTACCTACTTCAAATTGAGGCTTAAAGAGTAAAATCATATCCATATTTGACAATCTATCTATATCCTCCATAATCTTTAAAATAGAGATAAAAGAGACATCACACGTAACAATCTCAAAACTCTTATCAGATTGAAATGCTCTAATATCAGTCTCTTCAAAAATATCTACTTTTGGATTATCTCTCAATGAGTAATGGAGTTGATTTGACCCTACATCAACAGCAGTAACAGACTCAACCCCATTTTCCAATAAAATCTGAACAAATCCACCCGTAGATGAACCTATATCTAAAGCCTCTTTATCTACTAAATCCATAGGATACTCATCGAAAAATAGCTCTAACTTTTTTGAAGCACGACTTACATAAAACTTCTCTCTATCTATATCAATAGCACTACTCTCATCGCACTTAGTTGATGGCTTTGCTTTTTTACCATCTACAAATACTTTTCCTCTCTTTATAGCATCTATAGCTCTATTTCGGCTCTCAAAGTAGTTTTTTTCTACTAGGTATTTATCTAATCTCACTTCTTCTCCAACACACTTTTAATATCTGCTAATGCAATATACTTAACCACTCTACCCTCTTTTATTGGGGCTAAAAGCTTCAATTTTGATAATAGTTTTAGATACTTTCGTGCTGTATTGTCTGATATTTCATAAGCATTACTTATCTCTTTGACTGTAAATATTCGCCCTGGGTTTTTCATAGCTTTTTTGACAATATTTTTTTGAATAAAGTTTAAACTATCTGCTAGTTTAGAGTTTTCTAGTAACTCAACTACATCTTCAAACTCTTGACTCTTCTCATCTAAATAGTTAAATAACTCCTCCATAGCTCTAAGTATAATATCTGCTTGATAATACAAAAAATAGGTTAAATCATTCTCATCAATCTCTGTATATAGATAAGCCATTCCATACTTGACAGGAGCTATTTTTAGCAGTTTAGAGATAGATAGATACTCAAAAAAAGAGAATCCATTTTGAAGCATAAACCAGTAAAATATAGCTCGTGCTGTTCGTCCATTACCATCGGCAAATGGGTGTTCATAGCCTATCATAAAGTGCAGTATAATACCTTTGACAATAGGGTCTATAAAGGAGTTACCATTCTCTCCAGAGTGTATGGTATTGGCAAATAGACATAACTTCTCTAAACGTCCTTCTATCTCTTGATAGTGAGGTGGCTGATGCAATATCTCTCCATCTACCCCATCGGTAATCACAATATTATTATCTGCTCTAAACTCTCCAGGAACTACTGAATTTTCACTTGTCTTATGGGTTGCTATCTTATGAAAATGACGAATCAAATCAATACTAAGTGGTGCATCAAGAAGCTCTTTTACTTCACGCATTAGAAAGTAGTTGTTTAGAATCATCTGCTCATCTTCAGAACGTGGTTTACGCTCCTCTACCAACATCTTTTTTGCTACTATTCTAGTAGTAGATGCCCCCTCTAATTGAGCAGAGCTAATAGCCTCTTCCATCATCAAAGAGGAGATTAGAAACTTCTGTTTGATAGTAGAACTAGAGTTTATCCCCTCTCCTGATAGTTTAGCTATTTTATAAAACTTTGCTTGTAGTGAGTCAGGAATGCAGTAGTGAAACTCCTCTCCATCTTTATCAAATAGAGATATAGGCTTACGTTTAGTAAATCGAAACCATTTAGTAACTACCCAAGCCTTTTTTTTGTCATGCTCTCGATTTACACGCCATCTAAACTCATCCCAATAGAGATAACGACCTTTATTATCTGTTTCACGAAAATATTCCATTAGGTAACTATTATCTTGTACCATCTGCATAACAACATCCAGATTAGAAGGAGAAAAGGCAATGGGTGCTTTTTCAATACGTGATTTAGACATTTCTACCCTATTTTATTTTTCTGTTATTGTAGCATATTTAGACATTACTCACAATTGCAGTCCCATTTTGGTTATATATATCTAAACCTCTTTGGTGTAAATCAACTTATGATTAATTTTATTATCAAGAATCTCTACATAACGCATTGGATATTGGTCTAAATCCAAAGGTCGTACAAAACCTCGTGTGACAACTGTCTCAACATTTTGAATTTTTGTAACAGAATCAATATGTTTATGTCCTGAGAGTGTCAAGATAAGATTTTTATAAGAGAATAGTTCTTTTTGAACCTCATCACTATTGTTTAAAACATATTTATGAATCTTTTTTTCATCTTTTTCATTCCAATAGTTGGTATAAGGGTGATGATTCATCATAATAGTTGGATTACCTTTTTTTATAGCTTTCTTGGCAAATGCAATCGTCTCTTTGGTATAAGCCCCATTATCTTTACCTTCTATACAGCTATCAAGACCTAAAATAGTATATCCTTTCTTCTCAATCAACCAATCTTTACCCTCTATAGTCACCAACTTACTATCTAAAAATAGAGATTTAAACTCATCAAGATGAATAGAATCATTTGGCTTAGGATTGGCTTCTTTGTTTCCACGAATAACAAGAGATGGGCAGTGAAGTTTAGAGATAATATCTTTGAAAACCAAAGCATCTTTGTTGCCTTTAACATTATTATTGAAATTATCCCCTCCAAACAGAACAAAATCCAAATTGGTATACTCTTTATTCACAAAAGCAACCATATTTTTCATAGCATCTACACTCTCTTCATCTTGTAAATCCATGTGTGAATCGGTAATATGAATAAAACGTAATGTTCTATCCTTCTCCTCTTTTTTCGATTGAGTTTTCTCTTCTGCTACTAGGCTTAATGGTAAAACTCCTAATGCCAAAGCACTCTTTATAAAAGTTCTTCTTGTCTTTTTCATCTATCTTTTCCTTAATTATGGTTTTAAGGTGCTATCTTATCTAAAAAATCAAAAAAACTCAAAATAAAATAGGTTAACTTTCTAATAAC
>JALSOO010000039.1 GCA_026986355.1 Campylobacteraceae bacterium
TTAGTATTTACCAATACAAAACTACAAGCAGATAGGATTGTAGAGGCTCTAAGAAATGACAAAATCAAAGCCTCTGCCATTCATGGAGATAAAACACAAAACATGAGAATCCAAGCACTTAAAAAATTCAAAGAGAACTCTATTGATGTACTTGTCGCAACAGATATTGCAGGAAGAGGGATTGATATTATAGATTTACCATATGTTATTAATTTTGAATTACCTCTAAACAATGAAGATTATATTCATAGAATAGGACGAACAGGTCGTGCAGGTAGACAAGGTGTTGCACTCTCTCTCGTCTGCAAAAAAGAGATTACACAACTAAAAGAGATAGAGGAGTTAATCAATAAAAAGCTAGAGAGTATCGAGACAGAAGGATTTATATTTGAACCACATACAAAAATTACTAATCGAAAATCTAAAAAAGAGGAGAAAAAAAAGGGTGTAAACCTTAAAAAAGCAAAAGAGTTGGCTGAAAAGATGATGGGAATAGAGGGAATTAGTATAAAAAAAGATAAAAAAAGGGTTAAATTGACTACAAAAAGTCCTAAAAATAAGCGTCACTTCTAATTTTTATCAAAAAATAGAATAATATGGGTTTAATTAAGAGTAATTTTATCTGATTTAAGTATACTTGCACTATATCTTAAGTAGATGAAGTGATTTTTTTCATTCATTCCTCCTTTTAAAATTGATAGATAAACCACCTTAAGCCTTATTAGCCACTGATGCTTAAACTTTTTTACTTATCTACTTAAGATTAAATTTATATTCGATATAATAAACTTTATAAAAATAGAACAAAGAGTTTATATGCATAACTGGTTTCAATTCGATAGACGTATACTTCAACAGATTAACTTCATACTTATACTTCAACTTATCCCAATTTTTATAATTTCCTCATATCTCGTTAATGAAATTAATCATCATCTTTTTAATAAACAGATGATTTATTATGGTATTTCAGCAGGTGTTTTTTTTGTTGCATTTTTGATACCTTGGCGTAAATTAGAGTGGCTTATTCCCATTACATATTGGATTAACTTATTACTCCTCCTAAGTGTTGAACTCTTTGGGAAATCTATATTGGGTGCAAGAAGATGGATTGAGATTCCAGGTTTAGGAGTTACCCTGCAACCCTCTGAATTTATTAAAATTACAGTACTTTTAATACTTGGCTATATAATATCCAAAAATCCACCACCAGAAGATGGATATGATTGGGGTATGTTTTGGAAACTCTCTTTTTATATTCTTGTACCCTTTGTACTTATAGCTAAAGAACCAGACCTTGGAACAGGATTGGTTCTGCTTCTCACAGGTTATGGTGTACTTTTTATAGTAGGGATAAAAGCTCGTATATGGTTAATACTTCTATTAATTTTAGGACTATCTGCACCTACCATATATACCTATGGTTTAAAACCATATCAAAAACAGCGTATTGCAAACTTTTTAGGAGAACCAAGCTACCATGTCCAACAATCTATGATTGCTATTGGTTCAGGTGGTATTGATGGACAAAAGCGAGAAGAGGCAACCCAAACCCAACTAAAATTTCTACCAGTATCTTCTACAGACTTTATTTTTGCCTATCTTGGAGAACGATTAGGTTTTCAAGGAATGATGACAACCATTGGACTCTATATTGCACTGATACTCCATTTGATGTTTATTGCTATGCAGAACGAAAAGGATTATTATGTTAGGGTATTCTCTTCTGGTATTGCCTTTCTCTTCTTTATCTATATGACTGTAAATATCTTAATGACCATTGGATTAGCTCCTGTTGTGGGTCTTCCACTCCCAATGTTTAGCCATGGAGGGACATCTTTTATTATTTTTGCACTTCTTTTTGGTATTTTAGAGAATTTACTTGCTTTTCGATTCTATTTTATGTATAATTCTGACTCGAAACTATCAATGATGCCTAAATAACTTAGAAATCAGATATTTTTGCTCTAACGGGTCGGTAGCTCAGTTGGTTAGAGCACTCGGCTCATAACCGAGTGGTCGAGAGTTCGAGTCTCTCCCGACCCACCACTTCTTATAATAACTATCACTAAAATTCATTTATCTTACATTTTCTACTAAAGAGTAGAATAGACTAATTAACCCAAGAGAGAATAACGTGAAAACTATAACACAAAAATTAGACCTAAACAACTTTATAAAACAGTTTAAAAACTTCTATGCACGAGATAAAGATATTGAGATGATGGGCGATATAAACCAACATTATAGATATATTATAGCTCTATCTAAAGTGGAGTTTCCCCATATTAAAGATATGCCTAACCTTGATGAACAGATACAACGAATTAAAAAGCAAGGTATTTTGAGGATAGAAGAGATTTATGCTTTTGTACAAATGGTTGAGTATTTTAATGCACTCAAAGCCACAACTTTGCCTGAACCATTAAATAAGTGGATAAGAGATATACAAACGCCCCAAGAGATAATAGATATTGCACTCTATTTTACAAATGAGGGTAATATCAATCCAGAAAAAGAGCCTGAACTATATGAGATAGAAAAAGCACTCAAACATAATAAATCTGAACTAAAAGATAGACTCTATCGTCTAGCTCACTCATCTTCACTTAAAGATTATTTGGTAGATACCCAAATCCACTTTTTGAATGGAGAAGAGACATTGATGGTTCGTGGAGGATTTAATAAAGCGATAAAAGCCTCTGTGATAGGTCGTAGTTCTGGAGGATTTTTCTATATTTTACCTCAATCTATCTCACATCTAAAAGAGAAAGAAGCTCTTCTTATAAGTCGTAGGGAAGATGTTCTATACCGTTATGCAGAGAGTTTTTCAGCTACTATGCACAAACACTTTTTATTTATACGATTTATTAACCGTGAGTATGATAAATTTGACCACTACCAAGCACGAGTACGATTTGCAAAAGCGTTTGATTATAATTTTATCTTGCCATCAAAACAAAAAGTAGTAAATCTAAGTGAGTTTTGTCACCCTGCTATAGAAAATCCAACACCTATAAATATTAAGGTTGAAAAATCAGTAATGTTAGTTACAGGAGTCAATGCAGGGGGTAAAACGATGTTATTAAAATCTATATTATCTGCTGTCTATATGTCCAAAAACCTACTACCCTTTAGATGCAAAGAGGAGTATACCCAAATAGGTCATTTTAAAACCATTGAAGCTGTTATTGATGACCCTCAATCGGTCAAAAATGATATATCTACCTTTGCAGGTAGAATGGTAGAGTTTTCTAAACTTTTTGAAAAAGAGAATGCCATAGTTGGAGTTGATGAGATAGAGCTAGGAACAGATTCAGATGAGGCTGCATCACTCTTTAGAGTAATGCTAGAAGAGCTAAAAAATAGAGGAATAACCTTTGTTGTCACAACACACCATAAACGATTAGCTTCACTGATGAGTAGTGATAGTGATGTGGAGCTTATAGCTGCACTCTATAATGAAGAGAGAAGACAACCTACCTACACCTTTTTACAAGGAAGCATAGGTAAATCATACGCATTTGAGACAGCACAAAGATATGGAGTTCCTCAACGTATTGTAGATAGAGCAAAAGAGGTTTATGGAGAAGATAAAGAGAACCTAAATGAACTAATAGAGAAATCTACTACACTAGAGCGTGAGATGCGTCTAAAATTGGAAAAAGTAGAAGAGGAGTTAAAAGCTGTTGAGAGAAAAAGAGAAGAGTTAGAGAGTATAGAAGAGAGATTAAATGAGCAACAGAGAAAAGCCATTGCCACACTTGAAAATCACTACAATAGAGCAACAAAAAGAGCATTAGAAGCGATAAAAGCGAAAGAGTCTACAGAGGGTAGAAGACTTCTAAATGAAGCACACAAACATAAAAAACTCTCAAACAAGGCTAAAAAAGTAGAACAACCTAACAAGAGAGAGTTGCAGATAGGAGATTTTGTTAAGTATCGCTCAAAAAGAGCAGAGATTCTAAACCTAAGAAACAAAGAGGCAACCATTGAGATTGATGGATTAAAGATGAGAGTACCTATAAATCAACTAAGATATATTGAAAGTATCTCTAAAAAAGTAACTAAAAAGAGAGATACAACTGTAAATGTAGAGAAGTCTGGAAGAGGAGCTATCTCTATTAAACTACTTGGCTGTTATGCTGATGAGGCTATTGAAAAACTTGATATTTTTCTATCAGATGCGTTGGTTGCAGGGTTCTCTACTGTTGAGATTATACATGGAACAGGCTCTGGAGTTTTAAAAAAGGTTATTATTGATTATCTAAAATCCTACCCTAAACTACAATCATTTCATGGACAAAAAGGCAACTTGGGTATAACGATAGTAAAGCTTTAAAAAGCTTATGCTAATATATTTTAAAAAGAGTATAATAGAACTATGAAAAAGCTAAAAAAAC
>JALSOO010000040.1 GCA_026986355.1 Campylobacteraceae bacterium
AATGCCATTAGAATACCTCCTTAACTTTTTCAATAATATCAGCAGGAGAGAATGGACGACCATTTGTTTTTGTTAACTTTTGAATATCCAATCTACCCATACTTCTTTGTACCTCTTCAAGATATTGCCCCTGATTAAGTTCAACCGAAAGAACTTTATCAAACTTTTGACCTAATTCATGAAGTCTCTTCTCTGGAGATGGCCATAAAGTAATTGGTCTAAACATACCAACTTTTATACCTTCTGCTCTAAGTGTATTTACTGCCTCTTTGATTGCCAATGAAGCTGAACCATAACCAACAAGTAATATATCTGCATCATCAATCATATACTCTTCATTAAGTTCAATCTCATCTGTAAAATCATCAACTTTTTTAAATAGTCTATCAATAAGTTTTCTACAAGTTTCAATCTCTTCTGTTGGGAAACCATCTGCATCATGATGAAGACCTGTATAGTGGTATCTATACCCTGTGTACATTGGATTTAATACAGCTGGTTGGTCTTGCTCTACACCATAAGGTTTATAATCTTCTGGAGCACCATCAAATGTTTTTCTAGGTACAATTCCCTCTTTTACAGCCTCTGCTGTTGGAATAATAGCTTTTGCATGCATATGACCAATAGTCTCATCTAAAAGTACAAATACAGGTTGCATAAATCTATCAGCTAAATTAAATGCTCTTACTGTCTCTGTATAACACTCTTCTAGGTTACCTGCACAAAGTGTAATTGATTTATAATCTCCATGAGATGGGTTTTTTGCCTGAGCAACATCCCCTTGAGATACACGAGTTGGAAGACCTGTAGATGGACCACCTCTCATAACATTGATAACAACCAATGGAACTTCACACATTTGTGCCAATCCAAGGTTCTCTGCTTTAAGTGAGATACCAGGTCCTGATGTAGCTGTAAGTGTTCTTACACCTGCCATACCTGCACCAATTGCTGCTGCAACACCTGCAATCTCATCTTCCATCTGAATTGCTGTTCCACCAATTTTTGGTAAAAGGTCTGAAATAGTATGCATAACTTCACTAGATGGAGTTAATGGATATCCAGCAAAAAACATACATCCTGCATCTACTGCTGCTCTTGCTGCTAAGTCGTTACCACTTGAAATTACTTCTCTTGTTGACATTAGTTAGCCTCCTTATAATCTGTTGGCAATCTAAAGCCATTATTGGCAATTGCCTCTTGTCTTGCTTTTGCATCTTTTGAGAGTTTTGCAAATTTAAACTCTTTTTTGTCTGCTACATAAATAGCAAAATCTGGACATGAGAGTTCACACTCATTACATCCAATACATGAATCAGGAGCAATTACACTAATCATCGCACCTAATGTTGAAGTCGGTTCTTGTTGCATTGAAAGAACCCCAGCTGGACATGCATCAACACATATATCACAAGCTTTACATCTTGCTGTATCTACCCATACTGGAGTATTCTCAGGAGCTTTCATTACTGCCATAGGTTTCCCCTTTAATCTTTTGAATTTTAAGTGAGATAGTTTCTATCACTGAAAGTAGAATATCGAACTTTTCGTAATGTAGTGTATAAATAACTCACTATTATTGAAATGATAACTTATGGTGTTACTAATAGGGGCAAAAGAGGAAGATAGTTTTTTCTCGAATAAAATCTAGTAATTATTACACTATTTGCTACTAGGAAGGTGAATGATATCAGGGTTTGGATGGTAAATTTTATCTTCATTAACAAGTTGCAAATTTTTTCCATTTAATTCATCTAATACACTCAAAAGTTTCTGTTCAGTCTCAAATGATAAATTACCTGTACTAATATAAGCAAGAATACGCTCTGCATACTCTTTTTTTGCCATCATTTCGTTGTACTTCTCCTCTTTTTCTAACTGAACCTGAGAGAGCTGTTTTTGATACTTAATATAGATAAAAATCAAGAAAAAAACTAACACTGCTAAAACAATAAGAGTCGCATTATCTTTGGTTTTATCTTCAGCTTTAGAGTTAACATTTAAAACAGCTATCTCATGGTTAAGCTTAGTGTCCAACTCTTTTATTAAAACCTTAGTCTCTTGCTCTTTATTATTAATTGCTATCTTCTCATAAGTACGAAGTTGTTCTAACTTTTGTTGATTTTCAATTTCAAGTAATTTTGCTTCATGATTATTATGAACTTTTTGAAAAGCAACCTCTTGACTTATTTGTGAATTTACTCCAGGTTGTTCAATGATTTTACGAAAAGCCTCTTTAGGAGTTTCACTAGAGGAGAACGCTGAAAATACGATATACCCTAACAGTGCTGATATGCTAACAAGTATTATATCTCTCACCTCTACTCCTTAAAAGATTTACCCAAGACATTATAAAGCAATAGTTAAAAATAATTTTAAACAAAAAAACTACGATTTAATTATATAACATTATTTCTTAAAAAATTATATCATCTTTTTTGAGTTTTGTGGTCTTAAATTTCACTTTTTAAGAGAGTTTTTTCTATTTTGAGAGAGAAAGAAACTTCTATCTCCCATTTTTAAGAAAAGTTTAATCTAAGACTCTCTTAACAAACTTAACAGAACAGGAAGTAAAACTAAGTCCAAAAGTAACGCAATATTTAAAGCAATCACCGTTACAATAGCAAAATTAACATTAGGAACAAAACTACTTACACCAAAAATAGCAAATGTAAAACTTAAAATAAGTGTTGTAAGTATCATTGCATTTCCACTATGACTTAATACATAGTCAATACTCTTCTCAAAACTCATAGTTTTTTAGATGTAGCAGAACTTAGTGATGAGTTAATTGATGATATGTTTAAAAGTTTATTAGCAGAGTGCATAAGCAATAAGATAAAAATAATTTCAACCATACCTTTTATTAATGGTCTATTGAAACCTAAAAAATAACTATCTAAAGAGAAGCAAAGAACTTCTCTTTTAGATATTAGAAAAAATTAACTCAAGACTTTTTTAACAGCCTTACCAATTTCAGCAGGGCTAATGACAACTTCGACACCAACAGCACTTAGTGCGTCCATTTTCTCTTTTGCCGTACCAGCACTTCCACTAATGATAGCTCCAGCGTGTCCCATTCTTTTACCTGGAGGTGCAGATTGACCAGCAATAAAGGCTACAACTGGTTTGGTTACATTCTCTTTAATAAACTTAGCAGCTTGAATCTCTAAATCTCCACCAATCTCACCAATCATAACGATTGCTTCTGTCTCTGGGTCATCTTGGAACATTTGAAGAAGTTGTTTGTAGCTAAGACCAATAATTGGGTCTCCACCAATACCAACAGCAGTAGTAATTCCATAACCCTCATTAACAACTTGGTTAGCACCCTCATAAGTAAGTGTACCTGATTTAGAGATAAGTCCTACATTTCCTTTTTTGAAAATATTACCTGGCATAATACCAATCTTACACTCATCTGCTGTAATAATCCCTGGACAGTTTGGTCCAATGGTCATCATTCCATTTTTAGTAGCACACGCTTTGGCAGCTTGCATATCACGAACAGGCGCACCCTCTGTAATAATAACAGCCAATTCAATTCCAGCTGATGCAGCCTCCATAACAGCATCACCCACAAATGCAGGTGGAACAAATACCATAGATACAGTAGCACCTGTTGCTTTAATAGCCTCTTTTACAGTGTTAAATACAGGTTTACCAAGGTGTGTTTGACCACCTTTACCAGGTGTTACCCCACCAACAATATTGGTACCATACGCCATACACTGTTCAGCATGGAATGTACCCTCTCCACCTGTAAAACCTTGAACGATTACTTTTGTATCTTTATTTACTAAAATACTCATTATTTCTCTCCTTTTGCTGCTGCTACGGCTTTGGCTGCACCATCACCAAGGTCAGTTGCTGCAATAACATTGTCTATATTTGCATTCTCTAAAATGACAGCTGCTTCTGCTGCATTTGTTCCATCAAGTCTAACGATAACAGGTACATTTACATCTACCAATTTTGTAGCCTCAAGGATACCATTGGCAATTCTATCACAACGTACAATACCACCAAAGATATTGACAAAGATAGCTTTTACATTTGGATTTTTAAGAATAATCTCAAACCCTTTAGCAACAGTTTCAGCATTTGCTGTACCACCCACATCTAGGAAGTTTGCAGGTGTTCCACCCATATAGTTAATGGTATCCATAGTACCCATAGCAAGTCCTGCACCATTTACCATACAACCAATCTCTCCATCAAGAGCGATGTAGCTAAGACCATATTGAGAAGCTTCTCTCTCATCTGGGTCCTCTTCACTAATATCTCTCATATCTTCAATATCAGGGTGTCGTC
>JALSOO010000041.1 GCA_026986355.1 Campylobacteraceae bacterium
ACCCGATGTGTAAAGAGTTTAATCTAAATGAGTTAGATTTTTCTCCATTTGAACCCTACCAATATGAGACCATAAAAGGTGATGGTGTATTTCAAGTATCCGTAGGTCCTATTCATGCAGGGATTATTGAACCAGGGCATTTTCACTTCTCACAAGTAGGGGAGAAGATGCTTCATCTTGAAGTGAGACACTTCTATAAATATAGAGCCATAGAGAAGATGCTAGAGGGAAAAACTCTTCTTGAAGCCAAGCCTATTATTGAGAGGATAAGTGGTAATGAGTCCATAGCTTATCAGATATGTCTGCGTGATATTATGCTCAAGTCTTCCGATAATATCCTACCTATATCACTCCAAAAACAACATGCTCTACTATTAGAGTTAGAAAGAGTGATTCACCACTTTACCGATTTGGGATTTATCCCCAATGATGCAGGATTTGGCTCTGCCTTAGCTATTGGGTCAAAATCTGCAGAAGATGCTAGAAGGGCTATGAGAAAAATAACAGGTCATCGTTTTGGATTTGGTTCAGTCAATTTTAACAAAAGCTATATAGATACCGTAGAGTTTAGAGACTTTTTAGATAAATTAGAAGAAGATATACTCTCTTTTGAGAGCTGGATTACTGATATTCCATCTGTTTGGGACCGTTTAGATACAACAGGTATATTAAGTAGAGAAAAAGCACTCAAATATGATATGGTTGGTGTTGTGGCTCGTGCTTCAGGAGTTAAGATAGATAGAAGATTAGAGCAACAGCTCTATATTGATGCAGGATTTAAAATTGCATTAGGTAGTCGTGGAGATGTGGCTTCTCGTTTTAAAGTAAGAATTGAAGAGATAAAAAATTCTATATCACTTATGCGATATTTTTTAGAAGAGAATTCTAAACGAGAGATTATAGAGAATATAGAGAAGAGTCAAGATGGTAGTTATCAAAGCTTTTGTGAAAGCTCTATTGGAGAACTTTTTATGGCAATAGATATAAAAAATGGTCTGATAGATAGATGTTACATTCGAGATGCTAGTTTTATAAATTGGCAAGGGGTTCATCTCATGATGTTAAATGATATTATTGCAGATTTTCCACTCATAAATAAGAGTTGTGATTTGAGCTATGCAGGGAGTGATTTATGATTAAATTTTTAAATAAACGTTTACAACTTGGTACTATTACAGAAAATAGTGAATTAGAACGAGAGATGAAATTTATTCAAAAAGAGATAAAAGATACCATAAAACGAAAATTTGCAGGTAGTTTGGCAATCAGAATGGTAGATAGTGGCAGTTGCAACGCTTGTGAAGCAGAGTGTAACGCTCTATCAAACCCATACTACAATTTAGAGAGATTAGGAATCTATTTTGTAGCAAGTCCAAGACATGCAGATGTAATGCTACTTAGTGGTATTATGACATTTAATATGACACCTCATGTTCTTGATGCTTATGAACAAATTCCAAGCCCAAAATGGGTAATTACTATAGGAGATTGCCCTATGATGAAAGCACCATTAGAGAAAACCTTTGCTATAAAAGCCCCTGCTAACAACCATCTACCCATAGCCTACCACATAAAAGGTTGCCCTCCAACACCTACGGATATTATCAAAGGTATTTTGGAGTTTTTGAGAGGGATTTAATAATGCTTAACCACTTCTATATGTGACTTTCTAATATGCTCAGGAATAAACTCTTCC
Source organism: Campylobacteraceae bacterium (assembly GCA_026986355.1). Taxonomy (GTDB): domain Bacteria; phylum Campylobacterota; class Campylobacteria; order Campylobacterales; family Sulfurovaceae; genus UBA1140. Next base: position 1,697 of record JALSOO010000041.1, read on the forward strand.
TTAATTACCATCATATTCTTTTTAGTAGTAGTTATATCATTAACTACTTCTTTTTCTATTTTAGCTGTTTTATTACTATCTTTTGTATCACTCTTTTTGATACTCTTAGTTAAATTTGTCTCATTTGTATCTATTTTTTTAGGATTTAACTCCTCTTTCTTTTCACTACAACCAATAATCAAAAACAACGCAACTACTACTAATAACATTTTATTCATAAAATAACTCCTTAAATTAGTTCTTTAATCATTATAGTTATTTTAAACTTTTTTTATTATTAAACCAACTTATATCCAACTCCCCAAATAGGTAAGAAATACTCTTTTTCTCCTTTAGGGTCTATCTTTTTCTTTAATCTATTTATAGTTACATTGATTGTCTTATCATTAAAATGGAAACTATCATCTCCCCACACCTCATCTCTTAAAAAATCTCTATCAAGTGTAGTTTTTGGATTTTTGACAAAAGTAAATAGTAATTTAAACTCTAAATTGGTTAAATCTACAGGAGTATTAGCAATAGTAAGCGTACGATTAGTCATATCTAACGTCAAGTCTCTATATTTTATTTTATTATTAGATATAACACCTGAACGTCTAAGTAGTGCCTCTACACGAAGCAATAGCTCTTTGGGTCTAAAAGGTTTAGTGATATAATCATCTCCTCCTCTCTCAAAACCCTCCTCTAAATCACTATCTTCATCTTTTGCCGTTAAAAAAATAACGGGTATGGTACAACCATTTTTTCGTAATCTAGCAATAAATTCACTCCCCTCGACATCAGGGAGATTACGGTCAACAATCATTAGTGCAGGTCTCTCCTCTGCTAAAAACTGTTCTACATTTTTAGTAGAGAGAAACCCCATTGTCTCATAACCACTCTTTTGTAAATGGTACTCAACCAGTTCTAAAATATCCTCTTCATCTTCTATCACAACAATTTCTATTGATTCTCTTTTCATAAATAGAGTTTAACATAGAATTGGTAACATTTTAGATACATTTTTAATTAAAATAGTTTGGCTTTTAAATCTTCAACACGTCTATTTGAAGCCTCTATATCTGATAATTTAATCTCTTTTTTTCTAAGTAGAGATTTAATATTATTAACGAGTGTTCTTGTTGTTACCATACTCTTAACTGAAAGTTGATTACCAAAGAGCAGAATATCATCTCCTGCATTTATAGCTAACTTTAGAGTATTTTTTAATCCATATCGTTTATTAATTGCTCCCATCTGTAAATCGTCCGTAATAACCACACCATTAAAACCAAACTTATTTCGCAATAGACCAGTTACAACCTTTTTAGATAGAGTTGCTGGGTATCTGCTATCTAATTTTTTATTGAATACATGGGCGACCATTACAGAATCAATAGTATTGGATTTAGCTAAAAGTCTGTATGGTTCTAACTCTTTTCTCTGCCAAAGATGTGTAACATCTACAAAACCTTTGTGAGTATCTCCTAGAGATGAACCATGACCAGGGAAGTGTTTTAATGCTGTCAATACACCGTTGTTGTGCATAGCGTTCATAAAAATAGAAGCGTAATGAACCACCTGTTTAGGGTCTGCCCCAAACGAACGACCTAATTGGTAGATGACATGGTTTCGTCTGTTGATTGCCAAATCTACATCAGGTGCTAGATTGTAATTGATTCCTACACTCATCAACTCTGCACCCATATCACTATAATATCTACTCACTTTAGCATCACTCATTCCAATTACATCTTTGGCTTTTGGGAATTTTCCATAAAAACCATATTTAGATTTCAATCGTTGGACTCGTCCACCCTCTTGGTCTACAGATATCAGTAGTTTTCCATCTTTTGAACAAGCTTGAAGCTGTTGAGTTAACTTTGCTACTTGATTTTTACTTGATATATTTTTGGCTTTTTTATGATTGACAGGGTTTGCATCAAATAGAATAACCCCTGCTAGATTATAGTTTCTAATATCTTTACAAATTTGACTATTTTTATAAGCTGTTGTACCCATAAAACCAACCATAAGCATCGAGCCTATCTTCTCATCTAATGTTTTTTTAGGTTGATACGATTCTATATAATTTTGATTTGTTGCACAACTGTTTAATGTGAGTAGTATAGATATAAATATACCTTTTTTTACCATTTTGTTACCTTTTATTATAAAATTTGCCCATTATATCCAATAGGACTATCTTTATCTTGATAATTTTGCTATAATTCGCAAAATTTCTGCAAGAGTATATCAAATCCTCTTATTTTTAGGGCTTCTAAAAGACCCTAACCACATAAGCATAACGAAAAGCTACCAAACAATTGTGTAGTTATTTGGTATCAGATGCAAAAATTGGGGTCATCGAACGCCATTTAATTAAGAAAACTTAACAAAAGATACTTTTTCTATTTTGGATAAGCACCACACTGTACCCTAACAAATTTACTACAAAGAAGAAACTATATGACATTTCAAGACTTTAATTTTAAAGATACCCTTAACCAAGCCATTACTGATGCTGGATTTACAGAACCAAGCCCTGTTCAAGCTGATGCAATTCCTCTTATTTTAGAAGGTCACGATTTAATCGGTCAAGCACAAACAGGAACAGGAAAAACAGCTGCAT
>JALSOO010000042.1 GCA_026986355.1 Campylobacteraceae bacterium
GTAGCTATGATTAAAAACCTATTTCGCCATGAGAAGTTTATAAGGGACTCTATCATTAAAAATTCCTAGTTTGGGATTAGGATAGCCACAAAAGCATACCCCTACAAATATATAGCTATAAGTTTAGCTATTTTTTTGTGTAAGGGGCGTGGAGAGGTATTAATATCTCCCCACAAAATAGTTCCAAAGATACCAAACTTCTGAAACTATAATTATAGTCATTATAGTATAAAACTCAAAATCATGATTTTTTCTACTTTTTTTAGGGAGTTTTTTCTTCAAGGGAACGGCATGGGCATGTCCATGGTCTGGTAATCCACCTATCTTTTCTAGTATAAGATGCTCTACCATCTCATCAGCGATATGTTCGTTTTCAAGCTCTAATTTATTAATTTTTTTCATAAAAACAACCTTTTGAAATATTTTATAGTAAATTATAACAAAAAATTAATAAAAGAGAGACTCTATATTAAAAATATAATATAGAGTTTAAATATAAAATTAAAAGTTAGCTACAACCACAACTACCAGAGCCACAATGTCCACCCTGCTCTGCTGTACCACCAACGATACCTGATTTGGCTTCATCTGCTGTTGCTTCTCTTGCAGATAGAACAGTTACAGAGAACATTAAATCTTTACCTGCTAATGGGTGATTAAAATCAATTGTTACATCTGAATCAGTAAATGATTTAACTGTTACTTGTGTTGTTTGACCATCTTCACTTTGACCATAAAGAGTAAGACCCTCTTTTAGCTCAACACCTTCAAACTGCTCTATTGGAAGAGTTTGAATCGCTTCATCATTGTACTCACCATACGCTTTTGATGCAGGAACCAAAATATCTCCACTCTCATTAGCTTTCATACCACATAAAGACTCTTCAAGACCTGGGATAATTTGACCTTTACCCATAATAAACTCCAAAGGTTGACCTGTACCTTTGTTGCTATCTACTACATCTGTAGTCCCTGCTTCTTTTACTTCGTACTCAATACCTACAACACAATTTTCATTTGCAATTGTCATATAAGCTCCTAGTTATTTAATTTGCAACATAATAGCAAAGCAAACTTATTTAATACTTATTAACATTAAATTCTTTTTTTTGCAATAGAGGCTGATTTTGTATTGGGATAGTTGTCAATTATATATTGAAAAAAACCTTTTGCTTGTTCTTTTTCGCCACTATTTGCCAAAGATATAGCTGTATGTAGATATAGTACAGGCATATATGAAGCTTTGTCATAGAGTGACGCACTCTGCTTATAATAAGCAATGGCATCTTTATACTCTTGCATATAATAGCTACACTCCCCTAAATAGTAGTTGGTTGAAGCAGGTTTATGATTATCGGATAAAGCTTGTAGAAACTTCTCTTTTGCCACAGAATAATTACCACTAGAGAGAGCTTGAATACCCTCTTTATAAATATCACTGCTACTATTACTATTTGAAGAGCTACCTATAGCTGTTCGGCTACCATTTACAGATAATATCTCCATCAATTCATCTTTTGAGACATAACTATTATTAATCTTATCAATCATCTGCCCAAGCTCTAATAACATTGAGTAGGTTTTATTGGCATCTTCAGGAGGTTTTATCTGCTTTTCAACTATCTTCAACTCCTCTTTTAGAGATACAATCTCCTTGTTTTGCCCTTCTATAACCGTAGTTAGCCCTTCAATCTTTCGTTGTTGCTCTTTTACTCTATTATAAAGCCTTTGAAGTGACTTTTTATTATCTAACACTGTTTTTTCAGTCTTTGTCAAACCATAAGGATTGGCACTATCGATATCTCCTGCTCCATATACAGATGGCTCATAACCATACAAGATAGAAGATACTCCCATAAATCCATATAAAATAATTTTTTTCATATATATACCCTATTATTGTACTATTTTAAACTCAACACGTCTATTTTTAGCATAACATGAAGCTGAACTATCCTCAACACACTCAGGAGAACTCTCTCCCATACTAACAATAATAATCTTATCTGCCTCAATATCTTCATTAATCAAAGCATCTTTAGTAGCTCTTGCACGTCTTAAACCTAAAGCATAGTTATACTCATCACTTCCAGAAGCATCACAATTACCCTCAATTTTTATCTTTGCCCCTGCTTCTATTTGTGGACGTAATATCTCTGCATCACTATGAATTATAGGGAGTTTCTCTGCTGTAATATTATATTTATCAACTCCAAAATATATCTTCTCTATAGTAGAACCGACATAAGAGCTATCTGTTCCATCACTATATGTTGCATTACTGTTTCCATAATTTCCAGAACCATAAGGGTCAATATTATTTGAAGAACCATATCCATAAGAGTTTAAATCTCCATTATTTCTATAAACTTCTGTTCCACTCCTAGAACTTATACCATTTATACTATTTTTACCATCTGTAGTAGTAATCTTTTTTTTATCAGCACAACCATTTATAATCAATAAAGTTGCCGTTATCATCAATATACCTTTTTTCATTCCTTCTCTCCTTTGTAATAGTTACCAATCTATTGATTGAATTTTTCCACTCTTCATCTTGAACAAGGCACTCTGTTTTGTTGCCAAGTTCATATATCCTATCAAATTTCTTCCACCATTCTTCTTAATATACAAAATCACTCTTCCATCTGAAGAGAAACGTGGCAGTCTATTTTTACCAGAGCTTGTTAATGGTCTAACATAAGAGTTATCAACTGCACCTAAATAGATATTGACAGAACCACCCTCTCGAACTGTATATAGAAGAAACTGTCCAAATGCATCACAAGAGCTATTATCATTTCCATAATGTCCTGCAGGAGATACAGAGCGTGAACCAATAGATTTTGTATAGATATTTGCTCCTCCTACTCTATCTGAAACAAATGCAATTCTACTCTCATCTCCTATATATTTTCCATTTACATCAATACCCCCAAAAGTAGTTAAACGCTTTTTAGAACCACTCTCTACACTATATTCATAAATATCAGGTTGACCCTTTGGTGCCATAGTCAAAAGTATTTTACTTCCATCAGAACTTACATCAGAAGCTACTAGCATACCTTGTGATGATATGATTTTTTTTCGTTTACCTGAACTCATATCAACTCTATATAGTGTTGGTAGAGTACTATTATATGAGGTATAATAGAATGCAGTCTGATTTTTATTTGCCCATTTTGGGAAAAGATTTAATCCTCCACGAACAAGAATAGAAGAGAAGCTCAAAGTATAATCAGCAATCCATATCTCACTCTTTCTTGATGATGTATATTTAGAGAAGATAATATTGCGTTTTATCCAGGATATATCTTCATACCCTAATGCTTTATTAATATCTACAACTGCATTATGTGCCAAGAATGGATAGCGTGAAGCAACATTTATAGAGTATGAGTTTTCAAAAAGTACAGTAGAATCAGCAGTGGTTACTAGCTTTACTTTTAACTCTGTTCCATTTTGAGAATAGGAGTACTTTAATATATACTCTCTATCATGTAACTCAATGGGTAGTAGAGTATCATCAAAATATCCTCGTCTTAGTTGAGTATCTACCTTAAAGTGTCCACTCATCTTTAAATCTGTTAGCAAGAGTTTAAACATCTTGGAGTGATTTGCACTACTACCTGAAGTAGTAGTATCTTCTAAAAGTGAAAGTGTAGCTTTTGAATCTACATCTTTTTCTATACTCAAAACAGCATCAAATGAGTAGAGATTAAATGTCAATATGAAAAATATTATATATCTCAATATATATCCTTTGTTTTAAATCTATCTATATTAGTATCTCATATTATTGTATTATAATTGTGCTAAAAAAGTTAACTTTTTGATAAAAAGTAAAATTTATCTTACTATAAAATCTACTCTAATTAAATATGGCGAAGATTTAGAGTGTTTTCCTAACTGACCCATTCTATTTAATCTATCTAAAAATTGACTCAATGAACGCTTCATATCTCTATCTCCTCCACTTATGATTTTATAAGAAAATCTACCACTATTATAAATGGTCAATGAGAGGGAAACTCTTTTACCTTTATAAGCAGAATTGGCATTCCAATTATTCATATGCCGTTTTATCTTTGCAATATAAGCATTTTTAATACCTCTATCACGATTAGCATTAGAGACTCTACCTATTTGATGTCTATTTTTTATTCTATCAGATACACTTGAACTATGATTAACTCTAGTTGGAAATTTTGGTGCAACTATATGTTTAATATCTTTTGGCTCTCTCTTTACTGGTCTATTCTTGACATTATCTGTTTTGATAGAAGAGAATAAATCTTTTGCTGTTTTTTTAGGAACTACTTTTTTTGGCACAAC
>JALSOO010000043.1 GCA_026986355.1 Campylobacteraceae bacterium
CACAACCTTTTTAGGTATATGCTTTTTGATAATATGTTTTTTTGGAACTACTTTTTTTGGTAGAACCTTTTTAGGTATATGCTTTTTGATAATATGTTTTTTGGAAACTACTCTTTTATTTGGTCGTTTTATATGATGAATAGGAGGAGTAATTATAGGTGGTGTAGGCTTAACTCTATTAGATTTTTTTAAACTTTTATTAAAAGCTTTATTACCTATATTGACAAGAGTTACGGTTACTCTATTTGAATTTTTATCTACATAATTTTTGGCTTTTGTTTGATGAATATTATAGAAATAAAAAAATAAAAAAATAATCCCAAAGTATATAAGCAAAGCTAAAATACCAGATATAATTTTGCCTCTATTCATCTTCTCTTACCAATTACTGTGTAAGTAGTGAGACTTTGGTAAATCCACTCTGCTTAACTACTTTTAATAAAAAGATAACATATTCATAAGAGATCTCTTTATCTGCATTGATAAACACTACTTGCTTTTTATCTATATCACCAGTTTTTAATCTAAAGGCATCAGGAAAAGAGTCTAATGTGAATTTATCATCTTTATAATGTATTGTTAAATCTTTTGTTATTCTTACAGTTAATGCTTTTGTATCTGTAACTGATGTTTTTTTTGAGCCATCTGGTAGAGTTATCTTCTCTTCATAGTGCATAACGGGGATAGTAATCATAAAAATAGCCATCAAAACCAACATTACATCAATAAGTGGAGTAATATTTAAATCAGGAGCTTCATCCCACTTATACATTATTAAGACCTTTGAGAGAGAATTAACTCTGCTTGACTATCAAGTAATACATTTAACTCATAGGCTTTTCGTTTTAGAATCAAATGAAAAGTATATGCAAATGTAGCCACAGCGATACCTCCAGCTGTTGCTACTAATGCCTCTGAAATAGCAGGAGCTACAATAGCTATAGATGTACCACTTTGTGTCCCTAATTTAGAAAATGTCTCTAGTATTGCCACAACTGTACCAAAAAGACCAATAAAAGGAGAAGTAGATGCTATTATAGATAGTGCTGTCAAACCAGATGTTGCTGATTTTATAGCTTCATTTTTACCCACAGTAAATATAGCAGAATTAGGAACTAATACCTTTGCTAGATATGGAGCAAGAAGTGATTTAGCATCAACACTCTTCGCTCGTCCTGTATATAGCTTTCGTATAGATTTCTCTTCTATAATAATTCTACTTTTCAAAGAGAAATAACGATATATATAAATCCACAACACAAGAAATAGATAGATAGATAGAAGTCCTAAAACAAAAATAGTAATAGCAGAACTTTTATCCAAATAGGCAAAGAGACTATCAAACATTAATTACCTTTTTTTTAATTGATATTATACTATCATATTTGAACTATTTGTAGGCTTATCAATACTCAATATAGTGCGTTCCTAAGCTCTCCTTACGTTTTAATGCTCCCTCTACAATGGCAGAAGCAGTATTTAGACGTAGCTCTAATAGTCGTCCTATATCTCTATTTTTCATATCATAAATGGCATTTTTAGCTTTTAATAGACCTTTTTTCGTTCGTATAACTCCCATCTCTTCCCACATTATTTTTCGTAAACGTCTCTTATATATAATATCATTACCATGATGAACTATATTTTTATACTCTTTATCAAAGTTGGGAAGTTCCACTTCTACTTTCTCTTTTGATAAGATATGCTCGACAGCTCTTTTTGCAAAAACTACACCCTCTAGTAGTGAATTTGATGCTAATCTATTAGCTCCATGAACACCTGTACTCGATGCTTCTCCTACAACATAGAGTCCATCTATACCCTCAACACACCCATGAGTATCACATTTGATTCCACCTACAGCATAATGAAAAGCTGGAGAGATAGGAACTCTATCTTTTGGGAAACTATATCCAATAGAGTCAAATGTTCGTGTAATATTTGGAAACCGTTTATGAAACCACTCTGGTTCAAACATTGAAAAATCCAAAAATACCTCTTTTCCTGTATCTCTATGGTGTTTAAAGATAGCACGACTTACAATATCTCTACTAGCCAACTCTCCTCGTTCATCATAATCAAACAAGAAACGTTTTCCATCTTCATCTACTACCCAAGCCCCCTCTCCTCTAAGAGCTTCGGTAAGTAGTAGTTTTCTAGCAAAAGGAGTCTTGACAAATACAGTAGGGTGAAACTGCATCATCTCCATATTCTCTAGCTCTATACCCTTTTCCACACAGATACCATGAATATCAGCCGATACCGTTCGTGAGTTAGTATTGTACTCATAGAGAGAGCCTACTCCACCTGATGCGATAATAACATCATCTGCATATATCGTTTTATGTTTATAGTTTACTAATGCTTTTACTCCAAAACAGCGACCATTTTCAATCAATAGGTCATATACCAATGTATTTCTCTGGAGTTTATGTTCGTTTTGAAGCATCATAAAATAGTGCATATAACGACCTGTTGCATCTCCACCTGCATGTACTATCCTCTCTGTCGAGTGAGCTGCCTCTTTGGTATAGACAATATTCCCCTCTTTGTCAACATCAAATTCCATTCCTCTTCTGATAATATCTGCCGTTGTCTCCAATGAAGTTCGACTTAAAATCTCTACAGACTCTCTATTATTATGATAAGCCCCTGCTTCCATTGTATCTTTGACATGTGACTCAATATCATTTTTATCTAAGGCTGTAACCATTCCACCTTGGGCATAAAAGGTATTACACTCCCAAGGAATATCTTTACAGACTACTAAAACTTTTTTATCTTTAGGAATATTCATTGCTGAATAAAGCCCTGCCACACCTGCACCAATAATTAATACATCATATTTCATCATTACTCTTTTCTCTTAAATGGAAGATTATAATCAAGCTTTATTTAGATTTATATTATTTGACACATAATTAAACATATTTTTTATAGAAATTCTAAAATAGAGCATATTTCAATAGTTAATTTATATTTTTGCTAAATAGTTAAGCTTCATTTAGTTACTATATTACATATTAGAAATACAATAATGGAGAGTATCATGGCGTTTTTTTCAAAAGAAAAAGAGACAAAAAAAGAGACAAAA
>JALSOO010000044.1 GCA_026986355.1 Campylobacteraceae bacterium
AAAAAGAGACAAAAAAAGAGACAAAACAAGATAAACCAGAAGTAAAAGCTCAACCTAAAAAAACTACACCTGCAAAACCAAAAGTAGAGACAACAATATCTAAAAATATTGCCATAGAAGGAAATATTACAGGAACAGATACAATTACTGTAGAGGGAATGCTTACAGGAGATATAACTGTAAATAATGTAACTATTGGTAGATATGGTTCCGTCAAAGGTACAATTACAGCTCAAAAAGTGATTGTTAGTGGAAAAGTAGATGGAACAATTACTTGTAATGATTTAGATATTATGCATAATGGATTTATTACCAATAAGATTCATGCCAATAAAGTAATGGTAAGTGGAGAGATAGAGGGAGATATTTTAGCTGAATCATCTATCAATATCACACCTACAGGAAAAGTAAAAACAGATGCACTAACATCGAAACGAATAACTGTAAATGGTACTGTTGAGGGTAAAGTATCTGCATCTGAACTCCTCTCTGTTGGTTCAAATGGATTTGTAAATGGAGAGATTTCAGTTAAAAATATTAGAACTGAAGAGGGTGGACGTGTCATTGGTAGTATGGCAATGTATCAAGAGCCTGAACCAATAAAAAAGATTGAAAAAAAAGAGCCTGAGATGCTAGATGCTGTAATCGAAGAAGATAAATAATAGTTCTAATCGTGTTGGGAAGAGTTATCTTCCCAATATGGATTGGCTTTGTAACCACAACCACTTAGTAACAAAATAGATGCTATAATAACTACATGCAAACAGCTAATACAATAATTTCTCATATTCGTTCCCTCCCTCAATTTAAAGTACTCAAGAAACACTACTGCTATAATAGATTTCTATCATCACTCTCTCCAAAATATCAAAAAGCAATCGCTTTTGTATATGTGCGAGATAGAACACTCTTTATAGCTCTATCTCACCCTGGATATAAAATGGAGCTAAATTATAAGAGAGTTTTCTTTAGAGATATATTAAATACCCTAACAGAGATAGATAAAAAGTGTGTAGCTCTAAAGGTAGACAAAGTAGTGATTTTTAACTCTAAATTTATTTCAATTTTAAAAGATAAAAAACCAACTCCTACTGTTCCATATTATAGAGAAAAATCTTCTGCAACTTTCCAAATCAAAAGTAGTGACCAAGAGATAGTTCAAAGTTTTGAAAAAATACGAAAATCAATAAAGAGACTCATCTAATGTACTCTAAAATACTCCAAACCATACAACAGCTACCAGACCAATCAGGAGTATATAAATACATTGATAAAAATAATAGACTCCTCTATATAGGCAAAGCTAAAAACTTAAAAAATCGTATCAAGAGTTATTGGAGATTTACTCCTAATTTTCATCCTAATCCTACATTGAATATGCGTATAACTACAATGTTGTCAAACGCTACGAATTTGGAATATATAGTAGTTGATAGTGAAGAAGATGCACTTATTTTAGAGAACTCTCTCATCAAACAGCTAAATCCAAAGTATAATATACTATTGAGAGATGACAAAACCTATCCCTATATCTATATAGACCAAACCCAAGATTTTCCACGATTTGAGATAACACGTAGAGTCGTTAAAGGTAAAAATATTATCTATTATGGTCCATTTCCAAATGGAGCAAAAAGTCTATTGGATACTCTTTATGAAATTTTTCCTTTGGTTCAAAAAAAATCATGTCCAAAAGGGAAAAAAGCGTGTCTATTTTATCAGATTGGAAAATGTCTTGCACCCTGTGAAGAGAAAATAACAAAAGATGACTATTTCAAGATAGTTCAAGAGGCAAAAGAGGCTATAAGTAAACGAACTATTTTAATTAAACTACTTCATACAAGAATGATAAAATTAGCTAGAGATGAACGATTTGAAGAGGCAGGAAAAGTACGAGATAGTATAAAAACTATTGAAGCATTAACTATAGGGTCTACTCTTGATTTACTATCAAAAGAGGATATAGATATTTTTGCTATTGTTAATGGAGAGATAAAAGGGGTTATTATCAAACTTTTTATGCGTTCTGGTAAGATTATATCCTCCTCTTTCTCTACCTTTAGAGCTTCAACCCTATTTGATAGTGATGAAGCGTACAGACAAGCCCTATTAAATTTTTATACAGATGAAGTACCTCAAATTGCACAAACTATTTTGGTAGTAGATGAGTTTGAGAGTAGAGAGGAGTTGTCTAAACTTCTAAGTAGACGATTCTCTAAAAAAGTTACTATTTCTAAACCTAAAAAAGGGACAAAACTAAAGCTTATCAATCTTGCGTTGAACAATGCTCATGAAATTTTAAAAAAGAGTTCTGCTCAAATAGAAGAGATAGAGGAAAACGTAGCTAAACTTTTTGAGCTAGAAGCAATCCCTTATAGAGTAGAGAGCTTTGATAACTCACATATGATGGGTAGAGCCACCGTAGGAGCAATGGTTGTATGGAGTGAAGGAAAATGGCTAAAAAAGGATTATAGACGCTATCAACTAGAAGCAAAAGATGAGTATGGACAGATGAGAGAGATACTCACAAGAAGGATTGATAGTTTTAGTAAAAATCCTAAACCTAATCTCTGGATTTTAGATGGAGGAGAGACCCTACGAAGATTGGCTATTAAAATTCTAAATGACTCAAATATAGATTTAGATGTTATTGCTATTGCCAAAGAGAAGCTAGATACCAAAGCCCATAGAGCAAAAGGTTCGGCAAAAGATATTATCTATACGAAAAATTCTATTTTTGAACTGAAACCAACAGACAAGCGACTCCAATGGGTTCAGAGACAACGTGATGAAGCTCACCGTTTTGCTATTGCATACCATCAAAGCAAAAAACGAAAAGAGGATTTAGAAAACTATCTTTTAGAAAAAAAAGGCATCGGTTTAGCCACTGTAAAAAAGCTAATAAACTACTTTGGTACATTTCAAGCGATAGAAAATGCAACTTTTCAAGAAATTTCAGTAGCGAGTAGTGAAAAAGTTGCTAAAATACTAAAAAACATAAACTGTTAAATAATAATCTTATATAATAACAACTGAACACTATATATTATTTAATACAATTTAAAACTTGTTAGTTTATTTTAATTTAAATAAATAAGATTTTTTTAATATAAGTCTTAGTTTTTTTATAATAAAGTTATCAATACGGTTAAGACCAAATAAAAAGGAGTGATGTGCATCGACCAATACCACTAGATGTAGAGTATACCTTTACAAAAAATCTAATATATGAAGTTGATTTAAGAGGTATTATTACCTATGCCAATAAAAACTTCTGTGAAGTAACAGGATATAGAAAATCAGAATTAATCGGGAAAAATCACTCTATTTTTAAGCACCCAGATGTACCTGATGAGATATATAATGAGCTTTGGTCAACTAAAAAAAAATTAAAACAGTGGTTCTCTACCTTGAAAAATATGCGTAGAGATGGAATGTATTTTTGGTCAGATATTCACTGCACACTAAAATATGACCGTAATTCTAATATAGTAGGATTTATTGTTGTACATAAACCAACATCCCGACTAAACAGAGAAGAAGAGAGTGAGAGATACGCTCACTATAATAAAAACCATTAAAAAAGGAGTTATAAACTATGTATTATGGATACAATGAAACAGAAGAGATGATAGTAGCAGACCAAGAGTTTATTAAGCTTTTAGGCTATAAAAATTTTAATGAACTTATTAAAAATAGTGTTATTGAAACAATTACATTTAAAAAAAATAGAATATATATAGAGAAGAATAGTCAATATATAAGTGCAGATTTTAAAAAAAGAGAGATGTTAGGAGCTTTTGGTAAATTCTATCTTGTAGAACTAAATGATATATCTTTTCAAACAACAAAAGAGTTAAAACCAAACTATAAAGCTATCTATTTAGATGTGGATAAAATATCTAAAGAGATTGGATTATCTGTTGAAGATTACAAACTCTATCTTGATAGTTTTATAGACCAATCAATTATTGATGAGAAACGTCTAATAGAAGGAAATGATAAAGTTATTAAAAACTTATCCAATCTTGCCTTGACACTAAAGATACCACATATCAATATATTACTTTTAAAAATAAAAAAACTTTCACCCTCCCAACGTATGCCACTTATTGATGAGTACTACACAAAATTGGCTCTACTTACATTAGAAAAACCTGAAGATGAAAATATTGATGATTTATTCTTAGAAGAGAGTTTAAAAGAAGAGAATAGAGAAGAGATTTTAAATGAACAGTTTAGTGATTTAATCAATAAAACAGCACCAGCAAAATCCCAAGGAAAAGAGGAGCTACTAGACGATGATTTTGAAGATTTTATAAAAGAGGTTCATACTCCAACAACAGTTAAACCCCAAAATAATATACAAGAGATAGAACTTGATAAAATATCTGCTTTGCCAATATCTTATAATCCACAAACAGCTGCTGATGAACTAAATCTACCTGTTGAGCTTATAGAAGAGTTTGTTGATGATTTTATAGAACAAGCACGTCAAGATATTGACCACCTTTTGACCTCTTATTACCAAAAAGATATGGATAATATCCACGAATTAGGACATAAACTCAAAGGTGCAGCAAGTAACTTGCGTATCAATGAATTAGCAGATATTTTAGAAGAGATACAGTTTTGTACAGAACACTCAAAATTAGCAGAACTCTTTATAAAATATTGGGGTCATTTCTTATCATTAGAAGATTATATGAAACAACTTGATAGAAAATAGGAGGAATATAGATGCAACTTTACAACAGAATTAAACTTATCAGTACTCTACCTCTTATATTGCTTTTTTTAATATCAAGTTATTTTATCTATAACTCCTATATAAATATCCAAAAGAGTACAAAACTAGAAGATAGATTTCCGATAAACAGTGAACTAAATAGAGTTATAGCAGGTATTACCAAAGAGAGAGGTCTATCAGCCATTGCTATTGCTACAAAACATAGAGATGACCTTTTATTAACCAAACAGATAAATAGCAATAATATTATCATAAATAATATAAATACAGCTCTATCACAACAAGAGATTGACTCTTTATCTAATAAACTATCTACTCTTCGTAAACAAATAAATGAGAAAAAAATCAGCTTTAGAGAAGCTTTTCATGATGGATACAATGATACGATATTAAAGAGATTAGAAAATAGATTGATACATTACAATATTAATCTCAACAGTGATATTGAAGCACTACAAGATGCTCTCCTTCAACTACGTTCTGATATTTATAATAATGCCTTACAAAGAGACTATTTAAGCTATTTTATAGCAGGTAGAAAACCTTTAAATAGCTTGGAATTATCGTTTTTAAACAGTATACAAAATCAATTAAATACCTTTCAAAAAGAGCAAATCAAAGATAACCTACTCAAAGAGGATTTAGAAGTTTATATAAATCAACCAAAAGTTAAAAAAGCATTTAAAAAAGTTAAAGATGATTATATAGAAGTTCAACAGCACTTACACAATGGTAAATTTACACTCTCGTACAAGAGATGGTTTAATGATAGCAATGATAAACTAGATTACCTTTATGAGTTACAAAATAGACTTAAAATAAGACTACAAGATAAAATTGGAGAGTATAAGAAAGTACAATATATCATATTAGCAATTGCAACTTTTATTATCCTACTTACCCTTATTTTAGCAGTTATTGGGATAATAACACGAAATGAACTTAGTAGTAATATGAAAGATTTAGAAGAGATTCTAAAAAATGCTGTTAAAGAGGCTGATTCAACATTTGAAGATAGAGATAAATCTGCGATAAAAAATATTAATCTACATACGAGTAAAGGTATGAGAGAGGCATATAGATTTATTGAACTACTTATTGAAAATGCAAAATCAGATAAGATAGAAGCACTAGAAGCAAATGAATCAAAATCTCTATTTTTAGCAAATATGTCTCATGAAATACGAACCCCTCTTAATGGAATTGTAGGGTTTACAGAACTTCTAAAAAGTACTGAACTTGATAGTGAACAGATAGAATTTACTAATATAATTGAGAAGAGTTCAGAAAATCTACTAGCAATTATTAACAATATTTTGGACCTTTCCAAGATAGAGAGCAATAAAACAGAACTTGATATGATTATATTTGACCCTATTATTGAGTTTGAAAATGCAGTAGAGACCTACGGTGTTCGAGCTTCAGAAAAAAATATTGAGTTAAATTTCTTTTTAGACCCTGCTATCAATAAAAAACTCTTAGGAGATGCTGTAAAGATAAAAGAGGTTATTATTAATCTATTGAGTAATGCTATCAAGTTTACTGACCTTGGTGGTAAAATATCCGTAGAGATTAAACAGCTCTCTTCGATAGAGAATCAAACGGAAATATCCTTCTCTATACAAGATAATGGTGTAGGAATGACAAAAGAGCAACAACTTAATGTATTCAATGCCTTTACACAAGCTGATGTATCTATTACGAGGAAATATGGTGGTACAGGATTGGGACTTACTATCTCGACCAAATTCTTAGAACTTATGGGTTCTAAACTAGAGTTAGAGAGTCAAAAAGAGAAAGGAAGTCGTTTCTTCTTTAATATAACCTTTGAAGAGGTTCTTGAAAGTACAATACTAGGAACAACTAAAGAGTTTCAAGATATAGAAGTTTGTAAATTTAAATATGATATACCGATACAACAAGATATATATCTATCAAAATATTTAGCTTTTTATAATATAAAAATCATCTCATTTGCTACACCTTCTGATTTAAAAAAATGTAATGAAAACAGTGAAATAAAAAGTATTTGGCTAGATATTGATGATTCTAATGAAGATATTATCAAGACTATTCGTAAATTAAAATCAAATAAACTTATATTACTCTCAAGTTTCTCAAATAGGAATAAAATAGACTCCCTCAATATGAATGTGGCACAAGTATTATATAAACCTATCACTCCTAGCAAAATTGTTCAAGGGCTACATGCAATTACTCCAAAAGATAAAAATAGTAAAAAAAATAAAGTTAAAACACAAGAGTTTCCATTTCAAAATATACAATTTGAAGGTAATATATTAGTTGCAGAAGATAACTTTATCAATCAGAAATTAATTAAACAGATTCTTCTTAGATATGGAGTATCAGTTGAACTTGCCAATAATGGACTTGAAGCCTTTGAAAAATTTAAAGACCAAAAGTATGATTTAATTTTGATGGATATACAGATGCCTGTAATGGACGGTATTGAAGCAACACATGAAATTGTAAATTATGAGGTAGAAGAGCAGTTAGCCCACACCCCTATTATTGCATTAACAGCCAATGCTCTTAGTGGAGACCGTGAACGATTTATATCTGAAGGACTTGATGAGTATATTGCTAAACCGATAGAGACTAATGAATTACTATTTATTTTAAAGAAATTTTTACAACCCCAAAACAGTCAAGAAGAAGAGAAAGAGAACGAAATAAAAGAGATAAATGAGAATAAACAAGAGAACTCTACTAAAAAAATGATAACTCTTGATTTATTACAAAATGAAAATATAGATACTATTAAAAATATAATTATGGAAGAAGAGATAGAAGAGAAGATAATTCTTATTGCAAAAAAGAATCCTTTGGAGTCACAGATACTATCTAAAGTAATAGACAATATGGGATACAGCATAGAAATTGTACAACCTATAGAAAAACTAGAGTCTCTTATACAAGATAGTAAATACGATATGCTTCTAATTGATAAAACTCTAAAAGAGTGTAATAAAACTATTTTAGAAAAACAACATCAAAATATGAATGTTATTATGCTATCAAGCAATAGTATAGAGAATGAAGCATATAATAAAAACCTTATTAAAGAGGTATTAGCAGGAGTCATTACAAGAGGTAAAATAGAACAAATTATCCAAAAATATAAAGGCTAACAATAATGATTTTTAAAGTTTTAATCCTTGATGATGATTATATCAATCGTATGCTACTTATCTCTTTTCTAAAAAAAGCACTTTATCAAATAGATACTATTGAATCTATTGATAAAGATGATGCGTTAGAACAGTGCAAAAAACATAACGATATTCAACTTATTATAGTAAATATAGAGATGTCAAATATAGATGGTTCTGCTTTTATAAAAAGCTATAAACAAAATGACTCTCTACCCGATATACCTATTATTGCTATCTCATCTAATGATTTAAGAGTCAAAGAGATAATAGACTTAGGAGCATCTGCTTTTGTTATCAAACCTGTAACAGAAAAAAAACTCCTATCGGCTATCATAAAAGGTGAACTACCCAAATCCTAAAGAGGATTCAAAATATATAAACAATTCACATAGAATTCATCTTAAAACCCTATAATAGTACCAAATACCCAATGGAACTAAAAATGGCACAACAAAATATCTTACTACTAGAAGATGACCTACAACTTAGCGATACGGTTAAACAGTTTTTA
>JALSOO010000045.1 GCA_026986355.1 Campylobacteraceae bacterium
TCTTCTTTTAAGAGTTTGAAAAAGTTTACCTAAATCAATCTCATCCTCTTCTATAGATTGTTGCTTATCTTTCATTTACTACTCCTACTTGGTTAAAAATTTAATATTGACAAAGGTACTAAGTGTATTTGAGATAGCTTGAAGAATTGGCAGGTAGTCATTGATGGCGACTTTAATGGCTTTGGTGTCTTTTGGTTCAATATAGACGATACTACCATTTTTCAACATTAAGTTTTGGCTATTTAATGTAGAAAAGTTGTTAAAGTTGAGTGTTTGCATCACATATTTTCCATTTTGCTGGCTAATCACCCGTATTTGACTTCTAAGTGCTTGGTCGGTTAAACCTCCCGAACGAGCAATCGCTTCAATAATAGAGATACTTTCACCCTCTAATGGGACAACCCCTTGTTTGCTTACTTCTCCAAGTACATAAACTTTATGATTTTTAATAGAAGCCTTTACGTAGGGTGATTTTAGAAACTCTCTATACTTAGAAGTTAATTCCTCATTAAGCTCTTTAATCGTTAGACCCTCAACTTTAATGCTATTAAGTAGAGGAAGCAGAATTGTTCCATCTTCATAGACAACATATTTATTACTATTAGTGGTAGCTAATCCTCGGTCACTCATCATAATATTTGCACGTCTATTCATATTAATAATATCTATCTCCAAAATATCATTAGGTAAAATTTTAGAGCTGTATGAGATGTTTAACTCTTTTGATGAAATTGTATGGTTATTATTTTTTGGTTGAAAAAGCTTGTATTCTTTGGTACTACACCCTGTGGAGAAATATAGCAAAAATAGTAAGATAAAAAGTCTCAATAGAAATTCCTTTGAAAAAGTTAAAGGCTAATTATAAATAGTTTGTTATATATTTAAACTTAATAATATTTTTTGTTATAAAATATTATATTATAAAATATTATTTAAAATGAAAATATCTCTTTTCAGATAATCATCACGCTATTATGGTTATAATTTCACTATTTTTATATTAAGGCTAATCTATCATGATAAAAACACGTTTTGCACCATCACCAACAGGCTATTTACACATTGGAGGGCTAAGAACAGCTCTTTTTTCATGGTTGTGGGCTAAAAGAAATAGTGGAAATTTTTTACTTAGAATAGAAGATACAGATTTGGCTCGAAATTCACAAGAGGCTGTAGATGCTATCTTAAAGGCATTTAATTGGGTTGGTATGAGCTATGATGGAGAGGCGATATTTCAATCCAAACGGTTTGATTTATATCAAAAGTATATAGACCAACTTCTAAAAGAGGGTAAAGCATATAAGTGTTATATGTCAAAAGATGAGTTGTCAGAGCTTAGAGAGTCTCAAATGGCTAGAGGAGAGAGAACACGGTATGATGGACGTTACCGTGACTTTACAGGAACGCCACCTGAAGGGGTTGAGCCTGTTATTCGTATCAAAGCTCCACAAGAGGGAGATATTGTCTTTAATGATGGTATAAAAGGAGAGATAACTATCGCCTCTACTGAAGTAGATGATTTTGTAATTGCTAGAGCTGATGGTACACCTACTTATAACTTTGTGGTGGCTATTGATGATGCTTTGATGGGTTTAACCGATGTTATTCGTGGAGATGACCATCTCTATAATACCCCAAAACAGATAGTGGTTTATGAAGCTTTAGGTTTTAAATTGCCAAACTTCTACCATGTAGCAATGATAAATAATGAACATGGCAAGAAGCTATCTAAACGTGATGGAGCAACAGATGTAATGGAGTATAAAACATTGGGTTATCTACCTGAAGCACTCTTGAACTTTTTAGTTCGTTTAGGTTGGAGTCATGGAGACCAAGAGATATTCTCTATAGAGGAGATGATAGAGCTATTTGACCCAAAAGATATAAACAAAAGTTCATCAAACTACAATCTAGATAAACTCTTATGGTTAAATGCTCACTATATTAAAAATAAGCCACATATTGAATTAGCAGAGCTTCTGGTTGATTTTGGGGTTGATATAAGAACTCATGATAAAAAAGATTTAATCTTAAATGCAACCAAAGAGCGTGGAAAGACTTTAGTAGAGTTAGCAGAGCAGATAAATATGATTTTAAATGCACCAGTAGAGTACAATGCTAAAAATTTTAAAAAAGCATTCAAAGCAGATACAGAGGAGATTTTATCACTTTTTGTAGAACTCTTAAAAAGAGCAGAGTTAAATGAGGTAGCTGATTATCATAAAGTCATAGAATCCGTAGTAGAGCAAAGAGAGATAGGTTTTGGAAAGATAGGTCAACCACTTCGTGTAAGTCTATTAGGCTCAATGACAGGTTCAGGACTTGATGAGATTATGGCTATTGTAGGTAGAGATGAGGTTCTACTTAGAGTTCAGAGAGCATTAGATTATAAAAGAGGTATATAAAAAATGATAAAAAAATGTCTATTTCCAGCAGCAGGATATGGAACACGCTTTCTACCTGCAACCAAAGCAACACCAAAAGAGATGCTTCCTATATTGACAAAACCACTAATTCAGTATGGAGTAGAGGAGGCACTTGATGCAGGTATCCATACTATGGCTATTGTTAGTGGTAGAGGCAAGAGAGCGATAGAAGACCATTTTGATATTAGTTATGAGTTGGAGCATCAGATAAAAGGAGGAAGCAAAGAGCCTCTTTTAGATGAGATTCGTTCTCTAATTGCTAAATGTACATTCTCTTATACAAGACAGATTGAGATGAAAGGTTTAGGTCATGCTATACTTACAGGAGAGACACTAATAGGAGATGAACCTTTTGCTGTAGTTTTGGCAGATGATTTATGTCATAGTGATAAAGGTGTATTGGCTCAAATGGTTGAAGTCTATAAAAACTATAACTGTTCTGTAGTAGCTATCGAAGAAGTTCCACTTGACCAAACCGATAAATATGGTGTGATTGCAGGAAAGCTTATAGATGGTACAGATGATATTTATAGAGTTAGCGATATGGTAGAGAAACCAGACCCAAAAGATGCCCCAACCAATTTAGCTATTATTGGTAGATATATCCTAACCCCTGATATTTTTGATATTTTACGAGATACACCAGCAGGTAAAGGTGGAGAGATTCAGATTACAGATGCTCTTTTAGAACAAGCAAAGCAGGGTAGGGTAGTTGCTTTTAAGTTTAAAGGTAGACGTTTTGATTGTGGAAGTATTGATGGATTTGTGGAGGCTACCAATTGGTTTTATAACACTATTAAATAAATCGTAGGAAGTTATTTTCACCCTACAATTTTGATAGTTTAGTTGTGTTTGATGATATAGTCGTATTTGATGGTGTAGTCTGGAGACTACACCCTACTATCTATGGTAATAACCGTATGTACATTTCCTCTAGGATTAAAATCTGCTACTACTTTTATCCATTTTGGTTTTAGATTTCTATTTAGGGCATCAAAAATCTCATTAGCAGAATCCTCATGTGATATATGTCTATTCATAAAACTATTAATATATAGTTTTAATGCCTTTAACTCAACTACAAATTTATCAGGAGAGTAGCTTAGTTTAATAGTTGCAAAATCAGGATAACCTGAACGTGGACATCGGCACATAAACTCTGGTAGTTCTATATCTATAGTGTAGTTTTTAGGGTGGTTGTTATCCCAATAGTTCTCTTTTTCATCAATATTAAATGCTTCTATCTCTTGTTCGCCATATTTCATCTATTTCTCTTTTATATTTTATATAAGGTATATTCTCTAAACATCTAAATGTTTAACATCTTTTGCATGTTTCTCAATATATGCACGTCTTGGCTCAACTTCATCACCCATAAATAGAATGAATGTATCACTTGCTGACTCATTATTATCTATTACAACTTTTAGTAGTCTTCTATCTTCTGGATTCATAGTAGTCTCCCATAGCTGTTCTGGATTCATCTCTCCTAGACCTTTGTATCGTTGGATATATGCACCCTTTTTAGCACTTGATTCGACCATTGCTAACATCTCTAAAATATCTCTATCTTTAAACTCATCAGTTATTCTATCTTTTATTTTATTGTGTTGATAGATAGCCTCTTCATAGAATGGAGAGGTAAATAGATTATCATCAATAATTAACTCTTCAAGTCCATCATTTGTCTGTACAAAGTATTGAATTAACTCCTCATTAACTGTTTTTGTCAATATATTATAACCAAGTTTAGCAATATATGATTCAAGATTTGTAGATAGAGTTTCATTATCTGTAGATATGACATTAGGATTTTCAATCATATATCGAACCACTTCTGGCAAAGCAAACCTTTTCTCTATCTCT
>JALSOO010000046.1 GCA_026986355.1 Campylobacteraceae bacterium
TATTTGATTTATAATTTTTCTACGTATAACTCTCTCCATTTTTATTTTTGCAAACTTAAACCCATCATCTAAGCCAATGGTATACTCCTCTGAATCAAAACCAGCAAGATATTTGGGGTTAAAGGGTACTAATAGATTCGTATGCCAAGGCTCTAAATTGTCCAAAATAGTATGAGAGATAGTTTTTGATGCACCTACTGTTATATCATCAAAATAGGTTCTAACCTCTCCTGATACAGAAGTCCATCTTATGCGTGACTCTTGTACTATCTGTCGCTCTTCTCGTCCATTAACTATAACCGTACGCTCTACATTGACATAATATATATCTCCACGTTCTCCTATATATTCGCTTGTTGTATCTGAATCATAAGTCCAATGAGGTAGATAGTAGCCTTTTAGGTTAAACTCTCCTGAGATAAACTTTTTTAGTTTTGAGGGGGCAAACCATAGTGAGCCTATCCACTTTTTAAAGAACTTTTGAGCCTCTTTTTGTGAAATATGAAATGGAATAAGTGATTTTACCTCTATCTCTTTTGTAAAATCGGTAATAATAGGTGTACCACAATAGGGACAATTTAAACTAATAGAGTAAGGTTCTATGGTAAATGAGGCTGAACATTTACTACATGTTGTCTCTTTTATAATCTGCTTGGGTTTTACCCTATTTAACATCTCTAGTGCTTCAGAAAAAGAGTACTCTTTTATCTCTTTTTTTCTTTTCTCTATGGACTCTTTTGTATCACAAAACTCACAAAATAGTGAATTTGAGATAGGGCTAAATCGCATAGGTGCACCACAATTTTTACAAGTGAAATTAATAGATTTAAACTTCAATATATATAACTTTAAGTTCTATTTTTTGGGTAATGGTGGAGGAGTTGTTTTGAAGTATTTTTTAAACTCATCTTTTGCTTCAATCCAATCACTCAATCCCTCTCTCCATACAAGAGTCTCCTCTTTTATAATGCCTTTTGAGATATACTCCTCAATAGCTCTGCTATCGTATGGCCCTTTGGAGGTATCATCTATTGCAATATGATAGAATTTTTCATCTTCTTTTAGAAGAGGTGGAGGTGTACTTTTTGTAGTTGTTTTATGACCTCTCATATTCTCTGCCATCTGTTGACCAAGTGCTACTCCTGCACCCATTCCAACCATATCACTCATTATTCCACCATTTTCAGAACCCAAGGCATTTCCTGTTTGATATTTGATATAATCATCAAGATTTCCCGTAACCTCTCTACTTGTACGTTTATCCAAGGCTTTTTCTACATCAGCAGGAAGAGAGATATTTTCTATAAGTATTTTGGTTAATTTCAATCCATACTCTTCAAAAAATGGTGCAATTTTTTCAGATATATATAGAGAGAACTTCTCATAATTTGATGCCATATCAAGAACAGGGATTTTACTCTCTCCTAAAATGGTTGGAAGTTTAGCAAGAATAAGATTGGTCAATTGACTCTCTATCTCATCGGTAGTGAAGTGTCCATCTGTACCTACTATCTCTATCATAAACTTTTTGGGGTCTGCTATGCGAATCTCATATGTACCAAAAGCTCTTAGGCGAACCATAGAAAACTCTGGGTCACGTACCATAATAGGATTTTTTGTCCCCCATTTTAGATTAGTAAAACGTTTGGTATTAACAAAATAGACTTCAGCTTTAAAAGGAGAGTTAAAACCATGGTCCCAATGTTGAAGCGATGTCATAATTGGTAAATTTTTGGTATCTAGCTCATAGATTCCTGCATCTAAAATATCAGCCACTACCCCCTCATTTACAAAAATAGCTATTTGTGATTCACGAACAGTTAATTTTGCCCCATATTTTATCTCATTACCTTGTCGGTCAAACCGATAAACCATTGTATCATTACTATCATCAAGCCAATCAATAACATCAATAAACTGTCCTGTTATCCAATCAAAAAATCCCATTTTATTCTCCCTATTTTTTCTCTATAGCTTGAGCTTTTGCCTTTGTTGACAATAGTATCTCTTTTAGTTCATGTTCAGTTTTTTCTAATTCAACAAGAGCTTTTGTTCTAGCCTCTTTTCCTGCATCTGCAATCTCTAGTGAGTCATTAAGTGTTGCTATCAATGTATCATTTGCTTTTTTGATACTATCTATATCAAATACACCACGCTCCATCTGTGTTCGTACTTCACGATTAGCTTCTCTAAGTCCCTCTGCATTTTTTTCTAGTAGTTCATTGGTTAAATCGGTAGCATCTTTTAGTGCTTTTGCCGATTCATGACTTCTAAAGATAGTTACCGTTTGTGCCAATTGATTTCTCCATAGAGGAACAGTATTGACTAATGTAGAAGAGATTTTATTGATTAGAGATTTATCATTGTCCTGAATCAATCGTATACTCGGAAGTGATTGCATGGAGACCTGTCGAGAGAGTCGTAAATCATGTACTCTTCGTTCTAAATCATCAGCAAAGTTTCTCATCTCTTTAAGCTCTTGGATTGGCATCATCTCTCCACTTTCAGCCTTCTGTTCATAGCTTGGAAGTACCTTTTCTAATAACTCTTTTTTCTTTATCTCTCCTGCTTCAATATAAAGTTCTAAATTTCTAAAATAGTTCAAATTGGCATCATAGAGTTTATCGAGAGATACAACATCTTTCATAAGAGTACTTCTATGCTCTTCAAGATTATTAGCAATCATATCAATCTGGTCACGAACCTCTTCATACCCTTGTATAAACTTAGTCAATGGCTTAACTCCTCCAAAGAGTTTCTCATACCATGCCTGTTTTTTATTTGGATTTAGCTCCTCTATATCAAACCCTTTAATAGCTGCCACCATCTCATTTAGCACCATTCCTGCTGCCCCTGTATCTTTGTTTTTGACTCCATCTATCATTCTATTTGAGATACTATCTAGCTCCTCTTGTGCCGATGCTCCAAAATAGATAATGGAGGTTCTATCATCAAAATCCAACTCACTCAATGCCTTTTCTAGTCTGCTATTCTCTTCTGGTTGTACCTCTACTATATCATCTATACTATTTTTAGTAATTGATTTTTCTATAATCTCTTTTGTTTTTGTTTCCATAATTTAATCCTAATATTTAATTTTTTATCTGCTCTTGGAGTACATCTATCTGTACATCTAAATCAAATTTATCATTCTCTTTTAGCCGTACAAGCTCTTTGTCAAATCGTCTCTCTACATCACTTAAAAGTTGAGAAAGTCTCTCTTTGGTCTCATTATCTATATCTTTTTCATCTATTGCTGTATATGATAAGGTAACTTTTTTGATACCATCAATATATACAATAATAAACTTACGAGCCACTCGTAAATCTTTTGGGTCTGCTTCTATATTATTTAAAATCTCATACCCTTTATCTGTAGCGATACGCAATTTTTTATGAAGTGTCGGCTCTTTAATCTTTTTCATCTCATTTTCCACCTCTGCTAGTTTTCCCCTAGCCGTGGCTAATGTCTCTATAACAAACTCTGCTGATATATCGCCAATATTTTCAAGTTTATCCTCTTGTGGGTCAAATCCATAAAATAGAAAATATCCACCAACCGATACCAAACCCAAAGCCAAACTAACAAAAAAATCTTGACCACCTGCTAACCATGCTGTAAATAGAGTAGATACCCCAAGCAAAATAGCTGTTAAACTTTTTAGTGGTTTAGGTGCTTTGGTTAGTGTTGTGGTATTGTACTCATACTCACTTTTGAGTGCCATACCATTTAATTTAGCTGTTGCAAAGAATAGAGCAAAAGAGATTATATCAAATATAAAGAAAGAAAACTTCTGTTTTATTAATGCTAATATAATGGAGAGAAAGAGAGGTGCTAAAAAAATATATAAAAACTGACCCTTTTCAAGCCTAAATCTCTTTAACTCTTTTTTTGTAGGGTCATACCGTTTTGCTTTTGAAACCATCTACGACCCCAACAACTTCCCTAGTGGATACCAAACAGCAACCCCAGCAGATAATAAAATAAATAGAAAACCGAAAATCTTTTGCACTCTATATCCTTTTAAAAAAATATTATTAATCATTTGATTTTATCATAAATATCTTATAAGAGATGAAATTAATCTATCTCTTTATAATCTCTTTATGTACCAATGTTGTTAAACCAACAAGTTTCCACCCTTGAAGCCCCTCTCTATAATAGAGTATCTTCTCTGGAGGATAACCATATTTTAATAGATTGGGAACAAAATGTGAAGCTTG
>JALSOO010000047.1 GCA_026986355.1 Campylobacteraceae bacterium
TATAATTTATCCTTTAATATAGATGAGGTTATAGATATGCTCAATGAACTCTATAGTGATTATGATACTCAAAAGTTAAAAGAGTTTATTATTGAGAGAATCAAAAAATCTCTAAAAGCAAACCCTTCTGTCATTACAGCAGTCCTAGAGTCAAAAGAGAGAGACATAAATGAAATAGCCAAAAAAGTATCTGCTCTAAATACTATTGTCTCTACTGATTCATTTAAAGAGCAGTTTTCTACCTTTAAACGTGTAGCAAATATCTCTAAAGATGTTGATTTAGATAGTGAGTTATCTGTAGATAGTAGTCTCTTTTCTGAAGAGATTGAGTCTGAACTTTTTAATGAATATAAAACCATTATCGGAAAAGAGTATAACTCTTATGAAGATAAACTAAAAGCTATGTTTGCATTAAAACCAAAACTTGATAGATATTTTGATGATGTAATGGTAAATGTAGATGATAGTACTATTAAAAGTAATCGTAGAAATACTATTGCATCTATCTATAAATCGTTTAAAGAGATAGCAGATATCAAAGAGATTTCTATTTAAAAATAACTTTTTTTATTTAATTTGTCATAATATAAGTTAAATAATAATTCTATATATTCTCTACTTGATTAAAATTAAAGTAATCTTAATGTTGTTAAGTTTTAATTAATTTATCATCATATAAAATCTCTCCATTAGGAAAATAATTAATATAAATGGAGAGTATAAAATGAATGGTTTTAATAGTAGTGAGGCGATGAAAATTGCTATTGAGCATGGGTGCAAGACAGTAAAAGAGTTTGCAGAGTTTATTAAGCTTTATAATGAAGGTCTAGTTGTTGTTAATGGCTAAAAAGAGAGTTAGTTCTCTCTTTTTTGATAGAATTCTCTTTTGAACTCTTGAAATTTACCCTCTAAGATAGCGTGACGCATCTCTTTCATTAGATTTAGATAGTAGTAGAGATTATGGATTGTTCCTAATCTAAAGTAGGTAAGCTCTTTTGCTCGATATAGATGGCATAGATATGCTTTTGAGTAGGTTTTACAGACCATACAGTTACACTCTGGGTCTAATGTTGAGTTGTCTTCTCTAAAACGTGATGCTTTTATATTTATCTTTCCATAAGATGTAAAGAGTGTACCATTTCGTGCATTTCTAGTAGGCATAACACAATCAAACATATCAACACCTCTTTCTACATTCTCTACTAAATCTTCAGGTGTTCCAACTCCCATTAAGTAGCGTGGTTTATCTGTTGGCATAAATTGTGTCGTCCACTCTACTGTATCGTACATATCTTGATTGGCTTCTCCTACCGAGAGTCCTCCAATAGCAAATCCATCATAGTCCAAAGCACAAAGCTCTTTTGCAGATTTCTCTCTAAAGGCTCTATCTGTTCCACCCTGTATAATTGCAAAGATATTTTGAGTTAAACCTATTCCCTTTTTCTGATTTGTTCTATGATACTCTATAGACTCTTCTGCCCAACGTGTTGTACGTTCTATACTCTCTTTTATACGCTCTTGGGTAGCAGGAAGCGCAACCAAATCATCTAAAATCATCATAATATCTGAACCTAAATTGTTTTGAATATCAATTACCTTTTTAGGTGTAAAGTAGTGTTTGCTCCCATCAATATGACTTCTAAAGGTAATCCCTCCTTCATCTATTTTGACATTATCTGATAGAGAAAAGGCTTGAAATCCACCAGAATCGGTTAAAAAACTTTTTGGAAATTGTGTAAATCCATGTAGTTTTCCCATTTTATTAATTACATTATCAGTTGGACGTAAATAGAGATGATAGGTGTTTCCTAATATAATAGAGGGTTTAATAAAATTTAATAAATCGGTACTATCTAGTGCTTTTACAGCACCAACTGTTCCAACAGGCATGAAAACAGGAGTTTGAATGGTGGAATGGGCAGTTTTTATAGTACAAGCACGAGCTTTGCCATCGGTTTTATCTAGTTGAAAATTCATTGTGTTATAATTATCCTTAATTGAGAAATATACTATTTTTTTTGAAAGCTATCATTATGATAAAAATATCTATTTAGCTTTTAGAGAATTTAATTATATCTAAAATAACAAGAGAGAGTGAAATGAAAAATGTATTAATCTTAGCAAGTGGGGAGATAGCCAAAGAGTTTGTTCATCGAGTTAGTGAGAGTCGCATTAATGAAAACTACTACTATATCTCTTTTGCAAAGGAGTCTCTATCTGATAAACACTGTTTTTCACATATAACATGTTTAGATATTGACCCTACATCATATATGCGACTAAAAGATGTTATGTTAGATAGAGAGTTTCGTACAGTTTTTATTGTGATGGATAACAAGATGGAAGCATTTTATACACTTCAAAATGTACGTGTATTAAATCCTGAACTCTTAATTATCTTTGTAAATAGTTGGAGAGATGAGCTTGATTTAGATTTAGATTCGGATAATATAACCATCATTGATAGTAATGAAATTCTTGCTTCTAATTTATATGAAAAATTACCAAATGTTCCACTAATTGCTACCAATATTGGAGTAGGACAGGGGGAGATTATGGAGGTTCTTGTACCTTTTGGTTCTAGTTTCGCTTTTCGTCATGTTGGTTCAATATCACATAAGAAATGGAGAGTAGTTGCCATATATCGAGATGAAGAGCAGATTTTACCCAATCCTAAAACAATGATTAAGCCTTATGATAGATTGATTGTTATGGGAAATCCAATTGTATTAGAGAGAGTCTATAAAAAGATTAATAGAAGACAAGGGGTTTTTCCTGAACCATTTGGTAGTAATCTATATCTGATTTTAGATAGTGAAGTTAAAAAAGAGGATATTTTACTACAGATTAATGAGGCTGTTTATCTAAGTAATCAACTCTCAAGAACAAAACTATATGTAAGATTAATTGATATTAATGATTTTGATTTAATCAAAGAGTTGCGTCTATTTGAAAATGATAATGTTTCACTACTTTTATCATATAAAGATGATGAGGTCTTTGATGATATTAATAACGATATAAAGCAACTAGATATTGGACTCTTTTTGTTAGATAAGAGACTATTTTTTAAAAAAAACTTTAAAGAGTATCTATATGATTTATCACGTCCTGTCTATATTTTTGGAGATAAATCAATTTATAATATCAAAGAGTCTCTTATCTTAATAGACAATAGTCTGCAGATGGAGTCTCTCTCATCATCTGTTTTTGATTTTTCTGAAAATCTAGGTCTTTCCCTCTCTCTGTGTGATTATAATCCAGATGGAGATTTTGAAGATAGTAGGAATATTATACAACATTATGAAGCTCTCTCTAGGCTCTATAATTTTAAAATTTCTATTAAACGAAAACGTGTCAATCCTGTACGTGAACTTGTAAAACATAAAGAGGTTTTACATATCTCCCCTTTTTCAAAAAATATTAGAGATACCTCTTTAATTAGCTTTTTATCTATAGAGATGAGCTATTTTTTCTTATCTATAAAAAAACATCCACAACTTTTAATTCCTATTGACAATTAATTGCCTATTAAGTCCTTTAAATATGAAGATAAGATAAAATTAGCTTTATATTAATTCATACAAATAGGCTTAAAAAAATCATGATTGTACCAATTCACTTAGAGAATCAAACAGATATAAAATACGATGTTATTATAGATTCACTACCCAAGTTAACCTTTGATAGAAAGGTAGCTATTGTAACCAATACAACCGTCTCTGCTCTACATTTAGAGACTTTAGTTGCTCAAATTGAAGCTTTGGAGCTTCATGTTATTACTATTGCAGATGGAGAAGAGTATAAAACATTAGCAACTGTTGAACAGATATTAGATGAACTCTTTACACATAAATTAGATAGAAAATCTCTACTTATAGCATTAGGTGGTGGTGTCATTGGAGATATGACAGGATTTACAGCATCACTCTATCAACGTGGTATTGGATTTATCCAAGTACCAACTACGCTACTTGCACAAGTAGATGCAAGTGTTGGTGGCAAAACAGGAGTAAATAATCAATATGGTAAAAATCTTATAGGAGCATTTTATCAACCTGAAGCAGTCTATATTGATACTAATTTTTTAAAAACTCTACCCTCTAGAGAGTTTTCTGCAGGTATTGCCGAGATTATAAAAATGGCTGTAATGTTTGATAGAGACTATTTTTATTTTTTACAAGATGCAGACTTTTCTCAAAAAGAGGATTTAGAAAAGGTTATAGAGCGTTCTATATCGCTAAAAGCAGAAGTAGTTAATTTAGATGAGAAAGAGTCTGGTATTCGTGCTGTTTTAAATTATGGTCATACCTTTGGACATGTAATAGAGAATGAGACAGAGTATAAACGCTATCTTCATGGAGAAGCAGTCTCTATTGGTATAGTGATGGCAAATAGACTCTCTGTGAGACTAGGTTTGATGAGTCAAGAAGAGTCCAGACGTGTGACAGAGTTTTTAGTAAAACATAATCTACCTATTGATTATGAGATTAAAGATGTAGACTCTTTTTATGATAAATTCTTTTTAGATAAAAAATCAGCCAATAATAAAATAAAGTTTATTCTAGCCAAAGGTCTAGGAGGACATACCATACGTGATAATATTGATGAGGTACTTTTAAAAGAGGTCTTATCAACATTTAAAAGAGGGTAGATAATGAGATATATTTTCTTTTTTAGTTTAATCTTTTCTAAACTACTCTTTGCAGATACCAATTCAACTATAGAGCCAAAAGTAATAACATTGGACTCTTCGGTAGAGAAAGAGGTAGCAAGAGAAGAGTTAAAAGAGCAGATTAAAGAGAAGCAGATAGAGGCTCAAAAATTAGCAGAAGCTAAACGTTTAGCAGAGGAGAAGAAGAGAGAGCTACAAAAAGAGAAAGAGAGACAAATATTAGAGGCTCGTTTAACAGAGTTGATAGATGAGAAGAAGAATATTGATGCGTATCTATCCAAAGATAATTTATGGACACGTATCTATGCTAATCATGAAACTTATCAACTCTTAGAGTTAAATCTAAAAGAGTTGAGTGAAAAAATATCTAATATAAAAAATAAGTATAGTCCTTCAATCCAAGATAAAATAGATTTAAAATCTTATGAAAATGCTTATGATGTGATTGATAAAAAGCTCTCTTTTTTAAAAGAGTACAAAAAAGACCCATTTAAAAAACTTATTAAATCGCCAAAAATAGATAAAGAGCCATCTATTACCAATCCTGTTGATATTATTACTGCACTCTCTTTTCAAAAACAGGTTGAGACTATTGATAATGATTATAAAAAAAGATATAAAAGCCTAAATATAGCTATTGATAAATTAACAAGAGAGAGTGAAATTTTACAAGAGTTGGTTCTAAAAACTAGAGGCACTATCTATAATGATTATGTTAAAGAGTTACGAAATTTAGAGAATAAACTAGCAGACTTTCGACAAGCAAGAGATTATTTAAAGGCAACCGTAGAGGCATTTGATAGTGATGTATCGCAGATTAAGTTCAAGATAAATAAAGGGATAGAAGATGAGATAGAAAAATCTATAATTACTGGTTCTATTATTCTATTTATACTTCTACTCTTTATTATTGTAAAATATTTAGTAAAAAAGTATATGTCAGAAAATGACCTCTACTATGGTACAAACAAGGTTATTAATTTTATCTTTATCACATTAGTCTTTATAATACTACTATTCTCTTATCTCGAAGATGTTGAGAATTTAGTAACTGTTCTTAGTTTTGCATCAGCAGGTATTGCTATTGCTCTAAAAGATTGGTTTATGAGTATTATGGGTTGGTTTGTTATTCTTATCTCAGGTTCTGTACATGTAGGAGATAGAGTTAAATTTGTCAAAGATGGAGTTCAGTATGTAGGCGATATTGTAGATATTTCACTTTTGCGTATGACACTACATGAAGATGTAACCTTTACAAGTGTATATAGCAATAGACGTACAGGTAGAATTGTCTTTATTCCAAACAACTATATCTTCTCTGATGTGATTGCAAACTACTCTCATGCAGGATTAAAGACTGTATGGGACGGTATAGATATATACTTAACGTTTGATTCCAACGCTAGTAAAGCTCAAAGTATTGCCAAAGAGGTTACACGTAAATACTCCAAAGGCTATACCGATATGACACGAAAGCAGTTAAATAAGTTACGCAGTAAATATAGCATGAGAAATACAGCTGTTGAACCTAGAATTTTTGCTTTTGTAGATGTCTATGGTATTCGATTATCTGCTTGGTATCTCACAAACTCTTATGCTACATTAACATTACGAAGTACTATCTCTATGGAGATTTTATCAAGATTAAAAGAGGCAGATGATATATTCTTGGCATACCCAAGTCAATCTCTCTATATGGATAAGTCAGCACCCCTAAATCATAAAGAGCAAGAGGATACTCCTAAACCAAAGAGTCCTAAAAAGACAACCGATAAATATAGACCCGATGATTGGGGTCTATATTAAAAAAATAGATAAAAGAGTAAAAAGAAGTGAAAAAAGTATATTTTAAAACCTTTGGTTGTCGAACTAATCAGTTCGATACCCAAGTGATGATGTCAAAATTAAAAGATTTTGAACTAACAATGAATGAAGATGATGCCGATGTAATTATGGTAAACTCATGTACTGTAACCAATGGAGCAGACTCATCTGTTCGAGCTTATATCAATGGTAGAAATCGTAAAAATCCAAATGCCAAAGTTATCCTAGCAGGTTGTGGCTCACACTCAAAAGGTGAATCACTTTTTGCAGATAAAAAGGTATTTGGAGTTATCGGACACTCTGAAAAAGAGAAGATAAATGATATTTTGAAATTTAATGATAAGCCTTTCTATCAGATAGGAGATTTAAATCATATAGATAGCACTATTGTAGAAGAGTTTATAGGAAAAAGTAGAGCCTTTATCAAGATTCAAGAGGGGTGTAACTTTCGATGCTCTTACTGTATTATCCCCTCTGTGCGTGGAGATGCACGAAGTCATAAAGAGGAGGATATTTTACTACAGATTCAAAAATTAGCCTCTAATGGATTTGGAGAGTTTATCTTGACAGGTACAAATGTAGGAAGCTATGGAGAAGACCAAAACTCTTCAATGGCAAAGCTTCTAAAAAAGATGAGTATGATTCGAGGTGTTAGACGAATACGTATAGGAAGTTTAGAACCAATTCAGATAGATGATGAGTTCAAAGAGCTATTGAGTGAGCCTTGGATGGCAAAACATCTACATATTGCACTACAACATACCTCTGACAAGATGTTGAAGTTGATGAATCGCCGTAATGAGTTTCATAGTGATAGAGAGCTATTAGAGGAGATAGCCTCAAAAGGGTATGGTATAGGAACAGACTATATTGTAGGACACCCAGGAGAAGATGAATATGAGTGGAGAGAGGCTATAGAACGTCTGAAATCCCTACCGTTAACGCATGTTCATGCTTTTTCATACTCCAAACGTGACAATACACCCTCAGCACTTATGAGACCTGAAATAAAAGGAAATATTGCCAAAGAGCGACACAGAGAGTTAACATCTATAATCAAAGAGAAGAATTATCAATTTAGAAAAGAGCATAGTAAAAATTTAGAGGTACTCATCGAGAATGGAAGAGAGGGAATATATCACGGTTATGACCAATATTTTAATAAAATAGAGGTACGTTCAGATGAAGATTTGAGTTCAAATTGGATAACTATAAGAGAGGCAATGGTAGATAATGATAAAAATATGGCAATCTATTAGTAGTAATCTTCGGATTATTATATTTGCATCTATTGCATTAGTTACGATTTTAACTATCTCTACTGTAGAACAAGATAGTAAACTTATTAATAGAGATAGAGCTTTAGTAGAGTTAAATAGTAGTAAAACATTAGATAAGATTTTGGTTAAATCCCCCTATATCTATTTATATACCGATAGAGGCAGTTACAAAGTCCCCAAAGATGCTATTGATAAAGAGGAACTATTTTCTAGTAATAAAAAAGTAGAGTATTATGAAGATTCAACAGAGGGATTAGACAATATTGTTTTTGTGGTATTGCTATTGAGTATGTTATATATATTTTATATGATACGTGCAAGTCGTCAAACACAAATGGAGATAATACGAGAGCAGAAACAAGAGGTTACTCAAACCCCTTTTGTAAATGAAGGGGTTAACGCGATTCACTCTACTGTGAACTTTTCAGATGTGGCAGGGGTAGAGAGTGTAAAAGAGGAGCTAGAAGAGGTTATAGATTTTTTGCGTAATCCTTCAAAATATAGAGCGTATGATATTCGTCTCCCAAAAGGGGTACTTTTGGTAGGTCCTCCAGGTGTTGGAAAAACATTAATTGCCAAAGCTGTAGCAGGAGAGGCAGGAGTACCGTTTTTTTACCAAAGTGCAGCCTCTTTTGTGCAGATTTATGTAGGAATGGGTGCAAAAAGGGTTTCAGAACTCTTTGCCAAGGCAAAAGAGATGAGTCCCAGTATTATCTTTATTGATGAGATAGATGCAGTAGGCAAGAGTCGAGGTGGTCAAAATAATGAAGAGAGAGAATCAACACTCAATCAACTCTTGACCGAGATGGACGGTTTTGAAGAGAGTTCAGGAGTGATGGTTCTTGCTGCTACCAACAAGATAGAGGTCTTAGATGAAGCACTGCTTAGAGCAGGACGTTTTGATAGAAGAGTTCATATCCCTCTACCAGATTTTTATGAACGTCTTAGTACGATTAATCTTTATCTAAAATCCAAAGAGCATACAGTAGATGTCGAGAGAGTGGCTAGAATGACTATCGGTTTCAATTCAGCAGCATTAGCAACCCTTGTCAACGAAGCAGCACTCTATTCACTGCGACATAATAAGCCTATGATTACAGATTTTGATATAGATGCAGTCAAAGAGAAGGTAATCTTGGGAAAATTTAAAATTCAGACCTTTAGTGAGTCCGAACGCAAGATTCAAGCTCTCTATCAATCAGCTAAAGCTGTTACAGCATCTTGGCTAGAGGTGGATTATGAAAAGATAGGGATTGTATCTTCTATTTTTATACCTCATGGTAGTGAAATAGTATCTAAATCTATTTTAGAAAATGAACTAAAAGTGCTTTTAGCAGGGCGTATCATGACTAAAAAAGTATATGGAGAACTCTTCTCTAATGCCAAAGAGGATATAAAAACAGCCAAAATATTAATTCATCAAATTATAGAAGAGTTTGCTATGAGTCGCGACTATTTTGCCTCTACCAATGAGGCTCAACAGTTATTAGAAGAGATAAGTGATGAGGTAGAGAGCCTTTTAGATAAATTAAACAGTGTGGTTGAGCAAGTGAGAGATTATCTATTGAGAAATGAATCTATAACTTCATCTAAAACAAGAGAGATTATAAATGAGATATTTTAATGGTTTCTCCCTAAAAGGAGAGGAGATTTTTTTTAAAGAGCAACTTATTGATAGTGATTTTGCCGTGGGAGGTTTCTCTTATGGAGCAGTAAAAGCTTTTGAGTATGTCTACAACTCCAAAGAGCGTATAGATAGATTAATCCTACTCTCTCCTGCTTTTTTTCAAAATTATAAAAAGAGTTTTATACGTACCCAACTAAGATATTTTAATGCAGATAAAACATCATATACCAAGCAGTTTCTAAAAAATGTTGTCTATCCAAGCTCTATAAAACTAGATAAATATCTAACTCAAGGAACAGTAGAAGAGTTAGAGGAGTTATTGACTTACTCATGGGATAGCAAAAAGATTTTAGAGCTTTTAGATAGAGGTGTTGTTATAGAGGTTTTTATAGGAGAGCAGGATAAGATTGTAGATGCAGAAAAAAGTTTTGAGTTCTTTTCTAAGCTTCTACCATGTTATCTCTCTAAGGGTAGGGGGCATCTATTGACTCTTTGATACTACTATTATCCACAACAAAAAAAGGTGTAGTCTACACCCTACACCCTACGGATTTATGGTTTAAGAGCTAGTTGGTGTTAATCCATTTAATGCATTTTCTATAAAGAGTGCCAAAAGAATAAGAAGTGAAATTCCTGCTGGTCTACTGTAGAGTTTATTTGCCATTATATAGATAAATATAATGGTAGATGCTGTCATTATTGATAGGTCAAAGATATATCGGTGTACATCAATAGGTAGGTCTTTTACTAATGCAGATACACCGATAACCATGGTAATATTTGCTAGATTAGAACCTATTATATTTCCAATTGCCATCTCTGTTTTGCCTTTTAATACAGCAGATACAGATACTACAAGTTCAGGTAGTGATGTTCCAAAACTTACTAAAATAACACCAATAACCCATTGACTTATACCAAAGCTTTTAGCAATACTTGATGCAGAGTCTACAGCAAAATGAGCTCCTAGTACAACAAATATAAATCCTATCACAAGTAGTGCAATACTTTTTAGCCAAGAGAATGGCTTTTTTCTATCCTCTTTTAGATAATCGGTATCTAATCTATTTGAGTCTTGAATCAAATAGATTAGATAGGCAATCATGAGAATAATAAGTAAAATAGCATCAAATCTACTGATAACCCCATCTATTGACATCAATAGAAATATTAAAATAGGCATTAATACCCAAATGCTATCTTTTGCAAAAAAATCACGTTTAGATACAAAGCATCTAGTAATGATAAGTGTAACAGCCAATACAAGGGTAATATTCAAGATATTACTCCCCACGGCATTGGCAACTGCTATTTCAGGCTTTCCCTCTAAATTTGCAGCTATACTTGTTGCCATTTCAGGTAGACTTGTTCCCAAAGCAATAAGTGTAGCTCCTATAATAAACTCTGAAATATTAAATCTAAGTGCGATACGTTCACTCTGTGTGATGATGAAATCAGCACCAAATATTAAGCTTCCCATAGCTAATATAAATATGACTACATCCATTATATCTTCTCCTCTGTTCTTATGATTAAACTTTTTGGAAGATTAAATCTCTTAATTGTCTCTTCCTCTTTCGCTCTCATCTCTCCATTATCTATTTCGTGGTCAAATCCTAATAGGTGCAATACTCCATGTATAAAGAGTAGTGATAACTCATCTTGATTACTGTGTCCTAGCTCCTTTGCCTTTTCCCAAACAAATTCAGCAGAGATAACAATCGAACCCAAGGGCATATCTATAGGATTCATAATCATATCGCTCTCTATAGGAAAAGATAGTACATCAGTAGCTCTATCTTTATCTCTATATGCAAGGTTATACTCTTGTATAGTTTTATTATCGCATATTGTTAGGTCTATTTCACGTAAATAGTCATTGTTTAATAAACTTTTAGAAATTTTTTCTAAAAACTTTATATTGATATTGAGTGTTGTAAGATTTTCAATGTTTACCATAGTAAGAGTTTACCTAAAAAGAGGTAAAATATCTGTAAAAAAGGTATTAATTAATGAAAAAAGCAGTCTGCATTATTTCGGGAGGCATGGATAGTGCTTTGGGTGCAAAAATAGCACAAAAAGAGGGATATAATATTATAGCCTTACATTTTAACTACGGACAACTAACAGAAAAAAGAGAGTTAGAATCTTTTAGAAAAATTTCAAAAAAATTAAAAGTCATAGAGAGTTATGAGATAGATTTAGAGTTTTTTAAACAGATAGGTGCATCAGCACTTATAGATAGTTCATTGGAAGTTCCAATAGGTGGAGTAGAAGAGGGTGTACCGATTACTTATGTTCCATTTAGAAATGGTATCTTTCTCTCTATTGCTACAGCTTTAGCCGAAAAACATGGGGCAGAAGCACTCTTTATCGGTGTGGTAGAGGAGGATAGCTCTGGTTATCCTGATTGTCGTAATAGTTATATCAAATCTATGGAGGAGTCTATCAATTTAGGTACACGTGATGAGACAAAATTGGAGATAAAGATGCCTCTAGTAGATATGAAAAAGTCCGAGATAGTTCAAAAATCAATAGAGCTAGGTGTCCCCTTAGAAGATACATGGTCATGTTATAAAAACGAGGATAAGGCGTGTGGTGTTTGTGATAGTTGTCGTTTGCGTCTAAATGGTTTTGAAAAAGCAGGAGTAGTTGACCCAATTAATTATATTGATTGATTCAGACTCTTTTTATCCTTATTTGGCTAGAATCCACGACAAAATTACAAGACGATTGGAGCTAACTTCATGAAGATGAACGGTGCACAGATGGTTTGTGAAGCGATAATCGCCGAGGGTGTTAAGACTGTATTTGGTTACCCAGGTGGTGCTATCATGAACGTATATGATGAAATTTATAAGCAAGATGGCTTTGAGCATATCTTAAATAGGCATGAACAAGCTTCTGTACATGCAGCTGATGGTTATGCACGAGCTACAGGAGAGGTTGGGGTAGCGATGGTCACATCAGGGCCGGGGTTTACTAATGCTGTTACAGGATTAGCAACAGCATATATGGACTCTATACCTATGGTTGTTATCTCTGGGCAAGTTCCACTATCTCTAATAGGTACAGATGGTTTCCAAGAGATTGATGCTGTAGGAATATCACGACCATGTACCAAACATAACTATTTGGTAAGAGATGTATCAGATTTACCACGAATTCTAAAAGAGGCTTTTCATATAGCAAGAACAGGAAGACCTGGACCTGTATTAATAGATATTCCCAAAGATATTACAGCTGAATTTGGAGATTTTGTCTATCCTAAAGATGTTAATATCCCAAGTTATAAGCCTACCTATAAAGGGAATAATCGTCAGATAGATAAGGCTGTAGAGGCGATTTTAAAGGCTAAAAAACCACTTCTATATATTGGTGGTGGGGTTGTTTTGTCTGATGCTTCAGATTTGGTTCGTAAATTAGCAGAGATGGGACAGATTCCTGCTGTTGAGACATTAATGGCTCGTGGTGTAATGGGTGCTAAAAATCCACTTCTCCAAGGGATGCTTGGAATGCATGGTAACTACTCTTCAAATATGGCAATGAGTGAGACAGATTTGGTTATCTCTTTGGGTGCTAGATTTGATGATAGGGTTACAGGTAAACTCTCTGAATTTGCTAAGTATGCAGATATTATCCATATTGATATTGACCCTGCAAATATTGGTAAATTGGTTGATGTCGATTATCCTATTGTAGGAGATGTCAAGATAGTTATTGAGAAGATTATCAATAGACTAGAAGGCAAGATAAAGCCATCTCGTTACTCTGATTGGCTTGAAGTATTGGAGCGTTATGACAATCTATATCCTCAATCCTATGTAGATTCAGATGAGGTTATCAAACCTCAATGGGTTATAGAGAGATTGGGTGAACTTATTGGAGAAAAAGCAATTATTACATCAGATGTTGGACAACACCAAATGTGGGCTGCACAGCACTATCCATTTGATAGACCACGTCAATGGATTAACTCTGGAGGACTTGGAACAATGGGATTTGGTTTTCCTGCTGCATTGGGAGCTAAAAAAGCATTTCCAAATAAAACTGTTGTTAATATCACAGGAGATGGCTCAATCTTGATGAATGTTCAAGAGTTGGTAACAGCATCTGAATATAAGATACCTGTTATTAATGTAATTTTGAATAACCACTTCTTGGGAATGGTACGACAGTGGCAGACTTTCTTTTATGAAGAGCGTTATTCCGAAACCGATTTGAGTTTTCAACCAAACTTCAAAGCGTTAGCCGAAGCGTGTCATGGAATTGGGTATGATGTGACAACCAAAGCAGAGTTTGATGAGGCGATAAAAGATGCTATAGCCAAAGATAAGGTAGCCTTTGTCAATGTGCAAGTTGCACGATTTGAAGATGTTCTACCTATGGTACCTGCAGCAGGAGCATTATACAACATGATGTTACCTAAAAAGGAGGCAAAGTAATGGAAAATGTAAGAAGAGTAATCTCTGTATTAGTGGAAAATGAGAGTTCTGTACTCTCTCGAATTTCAGGACTTTTTGCTGGACGTGGATACAATATAGAGACATTAACCGTAGCTCCTGTTCCCCACTCAAATCTCTCTAATATTACAATCGTTACTAAGGGTAGTGCTAGGGTACTAGAGCAGATTACAAAACAGCTTCATAAATTAGTACCTGTATATAAAGTGATTGAACACAATGAGATGATAGAAAAAGAGATGGTTCTA
Organism: Campylobacteraceae bacterium; assembly: GCA_026986355.1. Lineage (GTDB taxonomy): Bacteria > Campylobacterota > Campylobacteria > Campylobacterales > Sulfurovaceae > UBA1140. The sequence continues at coordinate 14,118 of JALSOO010000047.1, forward strand.
ATCAAGTTCCCAATAGAGCAGAATCTAGCTGATATACAGGTTCTTTGTGGTGCTTATAATGGTGGGATAGTTAATGTTGGTAATGACATAATTATAGGTATGGTTGCAGATGAACCATGTAGAATTGCTCATTTTATAGAGGCTACAAAACGTTATAATCCAATTGAGATTATTCGTGGTGGTGTTGTTGCTATAGAGAGATAGCTTATTATATATAGTTTAGGAAGTGGTGCTTTTGCTACACTTTCTACTTAATAAAAAAAGAAAAAATATGAAATTGAGTCAAATATGTCAAGAGATAGCTATTGAATTTTCAGATAAAGATATAGAGATAACAGGACTTCATACACTTACTGAAGCTACCTCTTCAGAAATCTCCTTTTTTAATGATAAAAGATATATAAATCAACTCCTTACTACCAAAGCAGGAGCTGTATTGATAGATAAACAGTACGCAGACCTCTTACCCCAAACAACTGTTGCATTAATTACTGATGAACCCTATCTAAAACTTGCTCTTGCTTCTAAATTGTTTGCTCATAAGATAGAGACAAAAACAGCACACCCACATATGGGTAGTGGGTGTGATATTGATAAGCGAGTGCGTTTTGGAAAAGATGTTACGCTTGGAGATAATGTAATTATTATGGCAGGTGCTTATATAGGAGATGGCGTAACTATCGGTTCAGATACACTTATCTATCCAAATGTAACGATATATCATGGCTCTAGTATAGGCTCTAACTGTATTATACACGCAGGTACAGTTATAGGCTCTGATGGGTATGGATTTGCCCATACTAAACGTGGAGAGCATATCAAAATCTATCAAAATGGTAATACTGTAATAGAAGATGAGGTAGAGATAGGAGCAAACTGTGTCGTAGATAGAGCAGTATTTGGAACAACATATATACGAAAGGGTACAAAGCTAGATAATCTTATTCAGATAGCACACAACTGTGATGTAGGAGAGCATTCACTAATGGCTTCACAAGTGGGACTTGCAGGTTCAACAACCACAGGACGAAACCTTGTAATGGGTGGACAGAGTGGAACAGCAGGACATCTACATATTGGAGATTTTGTAACCATTGCAGGAAAAGGTGGAGTAACAAAATCTCTTGATAGTGGCAAAACCTATGCAGGTTTTCCTGCTATTGAACATAAACGATGGCTTAAACTACAAGCTAAAATATCCTCTTTGCTAAAACGAAGATTGTAAGGCTTAATAATGACAATTTGAGATATTTCTACTTTTCTATAAAACTTTTAGCTAAAATTATAGTATTAAAAAGAAGTGAGCCTCTATGTCAAATATATTAAAAGCATTCATCAACATAGTAAACAATCATCAAAGCAATATTGAAAATATCACTCATGGTAACAACAGAGCCAATAATATGGGTGAGGGGTTAGAGAGTTACATTAAAGATCTGTTTGCTAATACACTTAATGTAGATAATTCTCAACAAAAGTTAGAGATACTTTCAGATACGTTTTCATATCAAGGAAACAAAAATAATCCACCAGATTTAATCTTGAAAAATTCAGATGCCATAGAGATTAAAAAATTGGAGTCTAAAAGTTCGGCTATTGCCTTAAATAGCTCTTACCCAAAAGCCAAACTCT
>JALSOO010000048.1 GCA_026986355.1 Campylobacteraceae bacterium
ATACAGGTGTTTCTCAAAAGAAATCAGCACCAAAAGCATCAACAGCTATTTTTGCAGAGACATTGGTAGAGTTAGCAGACAACGATGAAAAAGTAGTAGGAGTAACTGCTGCTATGCCTAGTGGTACAGGTATGAGTATGGCGATGGAAAAATACCCCAACCGTTTTTGGGACGTTGCTATCGCAGAGCAACATGCAGTAACCTCTATGGGTGCTTTAGCAAAAGAGGGGTTTAAACCCTTTTGTGCTATCTACTCTACCTTTTTACAAAGAGGATATGACCAACTTATACATGATATTTGTCTAATGAATTTAGGTGTTGCTTTTGCTATTGATAGAGCTGGAATTGTAGGAGAAGATGGAGAGACTCATCAAGGAGTATTTGATATATCTTATCTAAGAGCTATACCAAATATGACTATCTTTGCTCCCTCATCAAATAGTAGTATGAAAAAGGCAATGGAGTTTGCAAAAGATTTTCCAACTCCATGTGCCTTTCGATACCCACGAGGAGCATTCACCTCACAAAATAGTAACACAACTCCATTTGAATTAGGAAAATCTAAAATCCTTAAAGAGGGTAGAGAGATACTATTTATTGGTTATGGTAATGGTGTAGGAAGAGCCGAAGAGGTAGCAAAACTAATAGAAGAGACTCCAACTATTTTGGATTTACGTTTTGTAAAACCTTTAGATAGCAATAGATTAAAAGAGTTGGCACAAACACATAAAAAATGGTATATCTTTTCAGATTCAGCCAAGATGGGTGGAGTTGGTTCTGCACTATTAGAGTTTTTAAATAATGAGAAGATTAGAGATATTGACCTAATAACATTTGAGTATGAAGATAGTTTTATAACTCATGGCAATACAAAATTGGTAGAAGAGTCTTTAGGAGTTTTACCTGAGCAATTAGCAAAGAGAATAAGTAGGTAAGTAATTTATGTCAAAAGAGTATATTTTTACAAGTGAATCGGTAACAGAGGGTCACCCAGATAAGATGGCAGACCAAATATCTGATGCAATTTTAGATTATATCATAGAGAGAGACCCATATGCTAGAGTAGCATGTGAGACATTAGTAAGTAATGGTTTTTGTATTATTACAGGAGAGTTAAAGACGGAAATTTATGCTCCAATGCAAGAGATAGCTCGTGAGGTAATACGTGAGATAGGCTACACCAATTCAGCATTTGGATTTGATTATCGTTCAGCTGGAGTACTCAATGGAATTGGAGAGCAGAGTTCAGATATAAACCAAGGGGTAGACCAAGCATCAGGAGAGCTTGGTGCAGGAGACCAAGGTATAATGTTTGGATATGCCTGTAATGAGACACCTGAACTTATGCCTCTACCTATTCTATTGGCTCATAAAATAACAGCTAAACTAGCACAAGTGCGTAAAAATGGAACAGTACCCTTTTTGCGTCCAGATGGAAAAGCTCAAGTTAGTGTAAGATACAGAGATGGTATACCTATTGCTATTGATACTATTGTAGTTTCGACTCAACACGATGACAATATCACTCAAGAGCTATTAAAAGAGGCAATTATCTTGGAAGTTTTAGAAGATGTTATACCCAAAGAGCTACTAACAGATGATATTACATACCATATAAATCCAACTGGTCGATTTGTAATTGGTGGACCACAAGGAGATGCAGGATTGACAGGTAGAAAGATAATTGTCGATACCTATGGTGGAAGCTGTCCACATGGTGGTGGAGCATTTTCAGGCAAAGACCCTACAAAAGTTGACCGTTCAGGTGCATATATGGCACGATATATCGCTAAAAATATGGTCAAAGCAGGTGTAGCAGAGCGTATAACGATACAGCTATCATATGCTATTGGAGTAGTTGAGCCAATATCAATTATGGTTGATACGCATGGAACAAGTAATATAGAAGAGACAATAATAGAAAAGTCAATAAACAAAATTTTTGATTTAACTCCAGCAGGAATTATTAAAGAGCTTAATCTTCTTAGACCTATATATAAGAAAACAGCCTCTTATGGACATTTTGGAAGAGAAGAGAGAGAGTTTACTTGGGAAGCAGTTAATCGTGTAGAGGAGATAAAACGATACTTATCGTTACAATAAAAAAAAATATTTACGATTATTAAAGGATTATTTAACCTACTTTTGATATAGTTTGTAAACCAAAATAAGGAATTGAAATGGCAGTAAAAATTTTAGATGTTTGTATTAACTGTGCAGCTTGTATCGACGAATGTCCTACAGAAGCAATCGTAGATGAGGATGATAACCCAACAGGAGAAGAGATTTACTACGTATACGAAGATAAATGTGTTGAGTGTGTAGGTCACTTTGATGCTCCAGCATGTGCTGAAGCTTGTCCAACTGAAGATTGTATCGTTTGGGACGAACCAAAAGATGGTTTGACTATGCGTGAAGATAGAGGAACTCCAGGAGAAGCTGTAGTTGAAGATTAATCTTTAACCTTTTTGCAAAGTATGAGCCTATTCATACTTTGTACCACTCCTCTTTTCCCCCTAATTTTTATCTTTTTTAATATTTTTCTGATATAATTCCACTTCAAAATAGTTTAGTAGTGACTTTAAAAAAATCACTAAGTTTATGGAGCAAAATAGTGGAACAAACATTATCAATTATCAAACCAGATGCAGTAGCTAAAAATGTAGTAGGTCAAATCCTTTCTAGATTTGAAAATGCTGGTCTTAGAATAGCAGCAACAAAAAAGATTCAATTATCAAAAGCAGATGCCCAAGCATTTTATGCTATTCATGCAGAGCGTCCTTTCTTTAATGACCTTGTAGAGTTTATGATTTCTGGACCAGTTGTAGTGACTGTATTAGAAGGCGAAAATGCAATGCAAACCAACAGAGACCTAATGGGTGCTACAAACCCAGCAGAGGCAGAAGCTGGTACAATCAGAGCTGATTTTGCCGAGAGTATTGATGCTAATGCTGTTCACGGTTCTGACTCTGTAGAGAATGCAGTTAATGAGATTAACTTCTTCTTTGCACAAAGAGAGATTGTATAAAAGTTATTAAACTGTGAAAATAGTTTACGATAAAATTGGTCAAAGCGAAAAGCCTTTTGAGCTAACCGTTGATGGTGTCTCACTAAAGGGTACTTTGGCAAAAAGTGGTTATCATCGACTCCGATTAGAGGGAGACCTAGATGGTCAAGTAGAACTCCTATGTGACCGATGTGGAGATGTGTATCAGTACGATATGAAATATCCTCTTAATTTAACTTTAAGTGATGAAGTCATAGAGAGTAAAGATGATTTAGATATAATCGAATTTCTTGATGGAGTAGTTGACCTTGAATTTATTGTTCAAAGTGAAATAGGCTCCGTTCAGAGTGAATATCACTACTGTAAAAAGTGTGAAAACAGTGAAGAAGAGTTCGAAAAAGAATTTTAAAACTAAGGATTAAAAATGGCAGTACCTAAGAGACGAGTATCAAAAACAAGATCAGCAAAAAGAAGAACACACTATAAATTAACATTACCAAGACCAGTAAAAGATGAAGATGGAACATGGAGAATGCCACACCATATGAATATGACTACTGGCGAATATAATACAACCAAAGCCTAATTAAGTAGTGCTTAGATGATTAGAATTGCTATTGATGCAATGGGTGGGGACTTTGGTCCCGAACCTATTATAGATGGTGTAATTCAGGCACTTGATGAAAAAAGATTTCTTCCTATTCTTGTAGGAGACCGTGAACAAATTATCTCATTCCTCCCCCAATATTATCTTGATAAAGTAGAGATTATAGAGTCTTCTGATGTTATATCTATGTCCGACAAAGCAACACAAGCTTTAAAAAGAAAAGAGTCCTCTATCTATAAAGCTGTGGAGTTAGTAAGGGAGGAGAAAGCAGATGGTGTCGTATCAGCAGGACACTCTGGTGCAACCATGACTTTGGCTACCTTACGTATAGGAAGACTACCTCATATCTCTAAACCTGCATTGGCTACCATTATGCCAAATAAATCTATAAGTGCAAAAACATTACTACTTGATGTCGGTGCAGTAACTGATTGTACTGCTAAAAACCTCTATGAATTTGCCATTATGGGTGAAGTATATGCTCAAAAACTATTAGGTTTACGTCACCCATCTGTGGGACTACTATCTAATGGAGAAGAAGATAGCAAAGGAAATGCTCTGACAAAAGAGGCGTTTAAGCTCATGAGTGATGTTCCTGGGTTCAAAGGTAATGTAGAGGGTTCAGATATTTTTAATGGTTCAGTAGATGTGGTTGTCTGTGATGGATATACAGGAAATATTGTTCTAAAAGCGAGTGAAGGTGTTGTATCTACGGTTTTTGATTTGATGAAAACTCAAATTCGTAAATCAATCCCTGCCAAGATTGGAGCTTTTATGATGAAGAAAAAAGTATTCAAAAAGCTCAAAGAGAAGGTAGATTATGCCGAATATGGTGGAGCCCCTTTACTTGGAGTAAAAGGTTGTGCTATTATATCACATGGCAAAAGTAATGCAAAAGCAATTAAAAATGCTATTTTTCAAGCTATAAACTATAATGACTCTAAAGTAAATCAAGCCATAGAAGAGTTACTCAAAAAAAACAACGGATAAGGTAAATAATGTACGCAAGATTTCATTCCATTGGAGCTTATGTTCCTTCAAAAATATTAAGTAATGCAGACTTAGAGAAGATGGTTGACACGAGTGATGAATGGATTTTAAAACGTACGGGAATATCCGAGAGACGTATAGCTAAAAGAGATGAATACACCAGTGATATGGCTACAAAAGCCTCTAAACTTGCTATAGAACGTGCAGGATTAGAAGTTTCTGATATTGATTTAGTCGTTTGTGCTACAGTAACTCCTGACTATTTTAATATGCCTGCGACTTCATGTATTGTCTCTGATAAATTGGGGATAAAAAATGTTCAAGCATTTGATATTTCAGCAGCATGTTCTGGTTTTGTATATGCACTATCTATTGCCAAGGCTTTTATTGAATCGGGTATGAAAAAACATGTTCTTATTATCGGTGCAGAGAAGTTCTCTTCTATTGTAGATTATACAGACCGAAGTACATGTATCCTTTTTGGAGATGGTGCAGGTTCTGCTGTGATTTCAGCTACCGAGGATAAGAGTGAAGCATTTATTGATGTTCATGCTAGTGCAGATGGGTCATACTCTGATTTCCTAGTCACTCCAGCCCCAGGTTGTGTCAATCCTGTATCTCAACAAGTTATAGAACAGGGTCTAAACTTTGTTCAGATGAAAGGTAATGAGACCTTTAAACTAGCTGTTAAGACATTAACCAAAGATGTAAAACATATCCTTTTAAAAAATGGTATAAAAGCAGAAGATATTCCACACTTTATACCACATCAAGCCAATTATAGAATCATAAAAGCAGTAGGAGACTCTCTCAAGATGAAAGAGGAGCAAGTCGTACTAACCGTTGGAAAATATGGAAATACATCAGCAGCCTCTATCCCTATGGCAATTAATGATATTTATGAATCGGGTCGTCTAAAAAAAGGAGATTTAATGCTTCTTGATACGTTTGGTGGTGGATTGACTTGGGCTAGTGCCTTGATGCCTTTTGCAGGGGAATAAATAGTTAAAGATTGCTACTTTTTTTAAAAAATAGCCAAATAGAGTAACTCCATAATAGAACAATAGGTAAAATAGTAGCTATCTCTGGTGCTACTGTTCCATTTGCACCAATACCTTGAAGTGCAAATAGAATTCCCCATACAAATAGTGTCCCTCCTAATGCTTTGGTTGTCGTTGTCGCCATATTCATATAACGAGAGTAATAGGGGAAATTAAATATTAAAATAATTATAAGAGCTATAGCAAATAGAGGTGTTACTATTGTACTATAAATTTTGGCACGTAATGCCTCTGTAGAGAGACCTTGACTATCAAGCAGTTTTTTCGCCTTTATACTTTGATATAGAGTCAACTCTTTACCATCATATATAGATTTTAAAATTTTGGGTTCATAACCTTTTAGAGTCTCCAATCTATCTAAATGTTCGACTTTTAGATACTCTTTATTATCTCTAAAGATTTTTGATTTTTTTATCACATCATAGGCTATCCATCTATCTATATTAAACTTTGCCTCTTTTGCTGTTAACGTTTCAAAAACCTTACTCTTTTTCATTTTAAATATAGTTAAATTTTTCAATTTACGCTCTTGTGGTAGAAGAGTACCTATATATACAAAGCTACTATTGTATTTAAAAAATAAATCTTCTGTTTTACTCATAGCAAAATGGTGTTTTTTAACCATATTTGCCCTGTCATTTGCCACAGCAAAAGAGGTAAAATTTAAAGCAACAAAAAGAGTATAAAAAAATAGAGCAATAACTAAAAAAGGTTTCAGAAAATCTTTACGTGTAAATCCCAAAGCATAAAAAGAGGCTACTCTATTTTGTTTGATAAAAGATATTTTAGTCCAAATAGCACCTAAAATAATAGCCAAAGGATAGAGAAGATTCAAAGACTCTTGCCATTTAGAAAAAGCATAAAGAACCTTGATATTAAAAGAGCCTAAAGAGGAGGCATTCATAAGAAAATCTAAACCCGTAAAGAGTCCTGTCAATCCCATCAAAATAATAAGCATATTTTTTAGATAATGATAAGCTACATATCTAAAAAACATCTACTAAACCTCAAAGGATTTAAGTGAGTATCGTGATTTTACCTCATCTAATGTTTTTCTCTGTAACTCTTTGATAGCTCTAGCTGTATGTTCTATCCAAGGAGTTAATATTTTATTTTCTATATCTAAAAAATTACCTAAAACATAATCTACTACTTGTGATTTATGCTCTGGTTTACCTACTCCCATTCGCACACGATTATACTCTTTGCCAATCATAGAATCAATAGAACGTAATCCATTATGCCCACCATGACTACCACCATTTTTAAAACGCAATGCAGAAAATGGCAAATCTATATCATCATGAATAACAACAATATCTTCTAACTCTATTTTATAGAAGTTTTTTACAATTTGTACGGAGTTACCAGATAGATTCATAAATGTAGTTGGTTTGAGAAAAAGTATGTTAGAAGTTTTATAAAGTTTACCCTGAAAAGAGTTTTTGGAGACATCTCTAGCCCCAAAGTCATAGATAAGCTCATCTATGACCTTAAAACCGATATTATGTCGTGTATTTTCGTATTGTTTTCCTGGATTACCCAGTCCTACGATTAACAACATAGTATATTATTTAGCTTTTATTACACCAACAACAGCCACATCTGCTCTGTCCATTAGTCTACAATTTGCAGGTGTTTCTATATCTCTTACAAGAATAGAGTCATCTCTATCAAGTGCTGTTACATCAAGAGTGAAGTTATTAGGAACATCTTCAATCGCTCCTCTAACTTTCATTCTTTTCTTTTGAATCTGCAATACACCTTTGTTTTTTAAACCTTTTGGAGTACCTGTTGTATATACAGGAACAAGATAGTTTGTCACTTGACCTGGTACGGCTACTCTCAAATCAACATGGACAACATCTCCATGAACTGGGTGTAGTTGATACTCTTGGATAACAACTTTTAGCTCTTTTCCATCTACAGTTAATCCAAGTGTTAACTCTTCTTTTCTTCTTACAGCTTTCATAAAATCACCTCTTTTAAATGCTGCTTGAATATTCTCTACACCATTTGCATAGATGTTAGCTGTTAGATAACCATCTCTTCTTAGCTTCTTTGCAGAAGCTGTTCCGATACTCTCTCTAGTAATACCTTCTAACATGTTTGTCCTTAATAATTAAAATTAGATGCGAATTATACTCTCTTATAATTAAGGTTTAATGATTTTTCACTCTTGATTGCTCTCTTCTTTTGTAATTATCTAACTCTTTTTCTAATTTTGTAATCTTTTTTTGGTACTCCAAAAGTTGTTTTTCTATATAAGAGAATTGGTCTTTAGTCATAATCAACTCTTCTATAGTTCCCTTTTTCATTAGATTTTTATACTCATTTTCTAAAAGCATGATTTTTTTATCTCTCTGCTTAATCATCTCTTCAGCTTTTATCAAAACGCTCTCGAAATCTTTTATCTCTTTTGCTTTCTCTTCTTGATTATAATGAATCTCTTTTAACTTGCTAATAGCATTTTCACTTATTAATAATACATTATTAAGTCTATCTATCTCTTTTAGATATTTTTTTTCTATTATAGTGTTGGAGACTACCCAACCAATAATAAAACTCAAAACTGAAACTATCAATATAGTACTCATATTTAACCCCTTTTACAATATAATTGTTTAATTATATTATAATTAGTTAAAAAAGTAAAGGGTTTACTCCAAATCTTCCTCATCTATCTTTAAATCAAAAATATCTACGTTCTTATTATCATTAGAGTTCTCCTCTTTTCCCTTAACTCCTATACCTTGAAGTTTAAGTTTCATATCAGAAGCATTTGTTGCATGTTCATAAACGGTCTCTTCGGTAATTCTATTGGCATGATACAACTCCAAAAGTGCTTGGTCAAAAGATTGTGAGCCATAAATCTCTTTTCCCTCTTCAATAGTATCCAAAATCTCATAATCACGGTTCTGCTCTATCAATTCAGATATTCTTGGTGTCAATTTCATTACCTCAATAGCTGCAGCACGTTTACCATCAACAGTTTTTACCAGTCGTTGAGAAACAACCCCCTCCAAAACAGAAGCCAACGTCATACGGATACGATTCTGCTCCTCGGTAGGAAACATTCCAATAACCCTATTGATTGTCTCTTTGGCATCTAATGTATGAAGTGTAGAGAATACTAAGTGTCCTGTATTGGCAGCGTGAAGAGCAATCTCAATTGTCTCTAAATCACGCATCTCTCCAATCAAAATAATATCAGGGTCTTCACGCAAAGCACCCTTTAGAGCATTACCAAAAGATAGAGTATCTTGTCCTACTCCCCTCTGCGACACCAGAGATTGTTTATCGGGGTGAACAAACTCTATTGGGTCTTCTACTGTAATAATATGCTTTTTTCGTGTAGAGTTGATATGATTTAGCATCGCAGCTAATGTAGTAGATTTTCCACTTCCTGTTACACCTGTTACAAGAACTAACCCTCTATGTAAATTTGATAATTCTGTAATCACAGAGGGTAGCTGTAACTCCTCTATTGTTAAAATCTTGACAGGAATAATCCTAAGAACAGCAGAAAGTCCGTCCATTTGATAGAAAAAATTTAGACGAAAACGATTATCCTCATCTAATATATAGGTAGCATCTAACTCTTTGGTAGTAGTTAAGGTCTCATACTGTTCAGAGGTCAAAATAGCTTTGGCAATACCATCTAACTCTTCATGAGTAATGACTCTATCACCAAGTTTTAATAAATCTCCATTAACACGCAAACGTATAATAGAGCCTGATTTTAGATGAAGGTCACTACCCCCATTGTGGATAAGATTTTTTAGATAAAATTGTAGTTTTTTTTCCATAATTATATATTCTTTATTTTTTATTAAATTATATCTTTATAATCTTATAAAAGTGAATATTAAAAATTATCTTGGAATTCCCCTACCTTGTGCCTGTTTCATCATATCTTGCATCTGTTTCATACCACCTTTTCCAGAGAACTGTTTTGCCATCTTTCCTGCATTTTTAAACTGTTTCAAGACACGGTTTACATGCATTTGACTCATTCCTGCACCAGAGGCAAGTCTTCTTTTTCGCGTATTATTTAAAAGTTCTGGATTTTCACGCTCTTTTGGGGTCATGGAGCTAATCAATGCTTTAATCTGTTTAAGCTCTTGTGAATTTTCCAAATCCATATCTCCAATCTGTTTTGCCATACCACCCATTCCAGGAATCATTCCCATAATAGACTTCATAGAACCTAGCTTTTTCATAGTCTCCATCTGTTCTAAAAAGTCATTAAAATTAAACTTACCTTTTTTAATCTTTTTAGAGAGTTGTTTTGCTTTTTTCTCGTCTATAATATTGGCTGTCTTCTCTGCTAAGGAGTCTAAATCCCCTGCACCCATTAGACGCGATACAACTCTATCAGGTATAAACTGCTCCAAATCAGGCATCTTCTCTCCAGCCCCAATAAATCGAAGTGGAACACCAACTTGATGAGCAATACCCATAGCTACCCCACCTTTGGAGTCTCCATCAAATTTACTCAGAACAACGCCTGTAATTCCAATCTTATCTTTAAAAGTTTGTGCAGTACGAACTGCGTCCATTCCTGTCATGGCATCAGCTACATAGAAGAGTTCATCAGGATTTGCTACTTTTTTGATACTTGCCAACTCCTCCATAAGCTCATCATCAATAGCCAAACGACCTGCTGTATCTATTAGCACTACATCATAAAGCTCTTTTTGAGCCTTTTTAATACCCTCTTTTACAATCTGGTTGGGCGTTTTGGACTCATCTGCGACCAAAGTAACATCAATCTGTTCACAAATCTGACGCAACTGCTCTACAGCTGCTAAACGTTGTAAATCTCCTGCTACTATTAGTACTTTTTTCTTTTTCTGCTCTTTTAAAAAGTATGCTAATTTACCCGTAGTAGTCGTCTTTCCCGAACCTTGCAACCCAATCATTAATACAATGGTTGGTGGCTTAGAGGCAAATACAAATCCTTGATTTCCTTTGGCTGTCAAGATACGAGTCAACTCATTTTGTAATGCTTTTAGAAACTTCTCTTTACCAACATCACCTTTAACCTCTTTTTCTACATTAACCAAAAGTTCTTTGACCACTTTATGATGAACATCAGCTTTTAGAAGTGATTTTTTTAACTCTTTTAGGGCTTTTGCTAGTGCTTTGTTATCATCATAAAAACGAATTTTGTCTATTGCACCTTTGAAACTATCTGTTAGGGTATCAAACATATTTATCTCTCTATTAGTATAAATTTTATTGTTGAGATTATAGCTAAATGGGCTTAAAAGCCATATCTTATATTTGCTATAGATTAAGTTAAACTTGCTATCCTTATATGAAAGGAGTAATTATGAATAAAATTATAAATATCAGTATACTTTTATCTTTGATACTATTTACAGGTTGTTTAAAGAGACCAATAAAGAATAAAAGAGTTAATTATAGAGTACAAACCATTCCCTCAAATAATATGATTATCAAAGAAGCTTATAAACATTTAGGTAGCCCATATAGATATGGAGCAACAGGACCAAATAGTTTTGATTGCTCTGGATTTGTTTATGCTGTTCATCGAAATTTAGGCATTAAAATTCCTCGTACCTCTCGTGACCAATCAGAGATTAGAGGTAGAAAACTCTCTAAAAATGAACTTAGAGCAGGAGATTTACTCTTTTTTGATACTGCACATAGAGGACATGTCAATCATGTGGGTATCTATCTTGGTAATGGGAAATTTATCCATGCAAGTAGTGGCAAGGCTCACTCTGTGACTATTTCTGATATAAATGCATGGTACAAAGACAAATTTAGATGGGGTAAACATGTTTATGATGCTATACCAAGTAGATTTTAAGGTCGTCCCCTCAATAATCTCTTGTACGCATCAACCAAAGATGTGTATGGTGGTACATAAACACTTTTAGAGTATCTACCAAATCGTATGGTCTCTTTTATATCAAAGTGTAGATGGATTGATGTTTTGGTTTTTCCCATATTATTAGATACTCGACCTATTTTTTGCCCTCTCCATACTCTTTGTCCTCTTTTTACTTGGATAGATTTTGAATTTAAATGTAGATAACGGTAGGTTCTACCTGATTTACCTCTAAGTTTTACACTATATGAACCGATATAAGTAATCACTCCCTCCTCTACAGCTACAGCATAGTGAGTATTGTCTCGACAATCTTTTGCACGAATATCAACACCTTGGTGTCCTACTCCTGCTGGACATAGAGGCATTTTATGTGTTCGTGTCTCACAATAGTTATCTCTCCAAGGATAGGAGTAGTTTCTCTTGTCACATAAACTTCCTCTTTGTCCATATAATCCTCCTACTCCATATACTTGTGAATTGATATATGCAGGGGCATAGGCTAAAGGGAAACGGATATGTGGTGCATAGATATACCTGTCTCCTCTTCGACCTCTTCCACTATGTGGTTTTAGGTATCCTGCTGGATAGTAGGTAAAACCTCTACCTTTCCATGTCTCTTCTACTGCATCTCTATTTTTATCTTTTTTTGCACAAGATAGTAGTAAAAATAAGATAGAGATAGTTAAAAAATATTTCACTTATTACCTCCTACTACTATAAGTTGCTTATATAGATTTTTGATAAAATCCTCTTTTATACAACGTTTATCGCTTTTTGTTTGACACTCGATTTGTAACTCATAGTTTGCACCCTGTTTATTGAAATTAGCTGTTATTATCCTTGCTTCTTCCTCTATACTGAACTCAACAACATTTGATGCTTTCATCATTTTTTGAAATTTAGAGCCTTGATTTGAGAAATCCTCTTGAAATGTTCTATCTCCTGAAATCATAATCGTAGCATCTTTGAGTATAAAGCTAATCGTATAGAAGTATCTATCAGCAACAACTACCATATTTTTATCATAAGCAAATAATCTAGGTATATAGACAGGCAATCTAGTATCTTTTACTCCTTTTGTCAAAACATTAGGATATGGGATTGATGGCTTTTGCTGTTTTTGAGTAACTTTTGACCACTCTATATCTAGTATTCCACTTTTAGAATATAGAGAAGATACTAACAGTAGAGTAATTAGTAGTAAACGCATGATTTAGCTCCTTACTTTTTTGCTATTATAACATCTATCTTTAAACTCTCTATAACTAGAAGTGGATTTAATACGACTATGATACCTATCTACGTTAGAGTGGCACTCTATACAGAGGACTTTTAAATTCTCCTCTTGGTTATTTTGCTTATCTCCATTTTGATGATGTGTATGTATGAACCTCTGTTGATATGTTGTTTTGGCTCTCCAACCACACTCTTGACAAGTATAATTATATTTTTTTCTAAGTTGAGTTGATATTTCATTCCATTTATATGTGTAGGTGTTGGGTCTTGCATCTTCTCCTTTTTCCAAAGAACTCGTATCAAAATCAAAAAAACTACTTCTATGTTGATGAAAATCTTTGAGATTGAAATTTTCCACATCATAATCAGAAGCAAACTGTTTTTGTAGAAATCTTTTTAGGCAATTTTTGCATACATTTAGTTTTTGATTCTCTCTATGAGCTATAACTCCTCCCCTATAATCACTAAATGTAAAGTAAAATGTACCATCAACTCTATTATTAATCTTATATCTATGTTTTCTACCCGTCTCAAACATTTGGGAAATTGTACTGCATTTATATAGATGATACTTGTATATATCTTTTGGTTGGATATAGTTTAGATGACTTTTATCAATGGATTTCACAGCAATATAGAGATTGACCTTTACCAAGCGACCATCAGGCAACAAATCAAAAAGCTCCCCACTCTCTCCTACCAAAATATCAGATAGATTTTCGATATTTTTACCCTCTAGGGATAATATCTCTTTTGCATCAAGTAGCTCTCGTTGAGTGATAGATTGTACAGAATCTAAAAAAGTATCAAACATTGTAAACTTTATCTCCATCACTTTGAAACCTCTAAGATTTTATAGATTTTATCTTCTGTTTTCATCTGTACTTTAAACTCAACTCTTCTTGATTTGATAATATCGGGAATCGTATGATTATTATCTATATACCTCATCTTGGCAAAAGCCATACCGTTAGCTCGTAAGTGTCTCTCTAGCCAATCTCTATAATCTATATCACTAATTTTATAACAGTAGCTCAAAACATTATTAGCTCTTGATTGAGATAGAGACATATTTTTTAGATATATCTTCTCCTTTGATGTAGCACCTCTCCAACCGTTTGAGGTGTGTCCCTCTATACGTACCTCATCAATCTCATTTTTATATTTTTTTGAGTATAAGATATGGATATATCTAGGAAAAAAATCATTCAAAATATCTTTAAATGCTATTTTTAGATTTGATTTGCCACTTCCAAACAGAACCGTAGGAGAGTTGAATACAATACTATTATCCTTGGTTATATCAGCTTCCCATTTAGCTAAGTCGTTTGCAAACTCTGCATGTAAATCTTGATTTAGCTCTTTTTTATCTTTATTATAGGTAATAGCTATCTCTTTTATCTTGTCTTTATCTGTTTGTACCTCTATCATAAAACTTATAGCAATAAACATAAAAATAAGCATCAACCCTGACATCATATCAGAGATACTCATCCATTCACTATTTGATTTCATTTTTGTAGTTATCCATAATGGTTTTGTAATCTTTTTGAAAACTATTGGTTAGAGAGGTCAAGCCACGATTTAGAGCATCGAGTGATATTTGTAGAGCTTTTGGTATCTGCTCTCCTATATTTTTGAAATGGTTAGAGATAAGTTGCAACTCATCAACACGTTTTTTAATCTCACTACTTACCATTTGTGTATCCTCTATCTGTTTTCTATTCTCTATTTTGATATGTTCTGTTAGGCTTGAAAACTCATCTTTTGTTTGAGATATACTCTTTGTAATAGTAGAAAACATACTCTCTGCACTGCTACTTAGATGAGAGTAGGTTTTTAGATGATTATTTAGCTCCTCTATCTGTTGTTCATAAGTAAAGATAATCTGTTGGAGTTGAGAATATACCATAATAATATCTTCATTTTTAGAAGCAATTATCTCAAAGCTATCTTTTGACTTTTCTATCGAAGAGGTTGATAGCTCTAAATGTCTGTCTATATGCTCAATATGCGTTTTATAGTTCTCTTGCCATTGAAGTAGATTAATAACAGACTCATTTAATTTGACAAAATTCTCTCCAAATTGAGACTGTAGCTCTTGATTGAACTCCTCTATAACCTGTTTTAGTGCGTTGATTATCTCTTCTGTTGCCCCTTTTGATAACTCTTCTATTGCTATCTCTAATGATTGATTCATCTTTTTAAAATGAGTATTTAGGACAAAAAGAAGTGCTTGATTCTCTTTTGTATAACTCTTTTGCAAAAGATTAATAGATGGAACTATCTCTTGAGTTGCCTCTTTTGTATCTGAAGATACAACTCTAAGCCGTTCAAGCTCTCCTAAAATTTTATCACTACTTGTCGTATTATCCAATCTATCTAGTTTATCGAGAATCTTTAAAAGTATCTTAGATTCTCTATCTTCATCGTCCATATCTTGATTGGTTAATCTCTGAATAACGGATAATATCAATGCCACACTCATACCTGCAATAGAGGTAAAAAAGGCTGTTTTTAATCCTATCAATATAGTATTGATACTCTCTTTCATATTGGCAGGATTAAAATCTTGAAGCCCCATAAAGATACCAATAAAAGTACCTAAAACCCCCAAACTAACAATTTGACTCTTTAAATCTTTTTTAAAGATTATATCTATAAGTGCTAATATAACAATTATTATAACAATGGTTAAGTTTATGGGATTGTTTAAAGCATCAGTTATAATATTAAAAGTGTTCATCTATTTTATCTTTTTCCGAAATAATATCACTTTTAGTCACTTTTGATGACAAGAATATCGCTTATTTAAGAAAAAAAATAGATTAATAATTAGATGGGTTAATACTACTCATATTAATTTTTTTTTAAGGGAGAGGAGTTAAAAGTTTTCGCCAAAAGG
>JALSOO010000049.1 GCA_026986355.1 Campylobacteraceae bacterium
TAGATGTAGACAACATTTTCCTATTCCATTTACACGTTGTCCACAATGTTATGCCATTGATGCTATACAGATAAAGGAAACAGTTGCAAAAAAGTACAAAGAAAAAGGTTACTCTCTACTCTGATGGGTCAAGCCTTGGAAACCCTGGTCCAGGTGGATATGGAGGGATATTAAAGTTTAATAGTCATGAAAAAGAGTTTTATGGAGGAGAGCCTCATACAACCAATAATCGTATGGAACTTAGAGGTGTGATAGAGGGGTTAAAACTTATAAAAGAGCCTTGTGATATTACCGTTGTTTCAGATAGCTCCTATGTGATTAATGCTATTAACTCATGGTTAAATGGTTGGATAAAAAAAGATTTTAAAAATGTAAAAAATATTGATTTATGGAAAGAGTATATAGATATATCTAAACCCCATAAGATTACAGGTATTTGGGTTCGTGGGCATAATGGACATGAAGAGAATGAACGGTGTGATACGTTAGCATATGATGAAGCACAACGACAAAAAGAACTATTAATAGAAAAAGGAAAATAGTAGAAATGAAACAACTTAAAGCATTAGAGAAGGCTTTAAACTACAAATTTAAACGTAATGACCTTATCATCGAAGCACTTACGCACAAAAGTTATAAAAAACCTTATAATAATGAGCGATTAGAGTTCTTGGGCGATGCGGTTTTGGATTTGATTGTAGGTGAGTACCTTTTCCAAAAATTCCCAAAAGAGAATGAAGGAGTTCTATCGAAGATTAGAGCCTCTTTGGTCAATGAGAGAGGGTTTACTATTTTAGCTAAATCTATTAATCTTGGAGAGGCACTGCTTATATCCTCTGCAGAAGAGAATAATGATGGACGAATCAAACCCTCACTACTATCTAATGCTTTTGAAGCTATTATAGGTGCTATCTATTTGGAGAGTGGTCTCAAAGTAGCTTCAGATATTACGGTTAGACTTATTGAATCTTCTCATAAACGTATAGATTTAAACTCACTATCCAAAGATTTCAAAACCACACTCCAAGAGATTACACAAGCAGATTTTGGAGAGACTCCAACCTATAAGTTGATTCGTGCTTTTGGGCCAGACCACAAAAAAGAGTTTGAGATAGCAGTAGAATTGCAACATAGAATCATCTGTTCTGCTATTGGACGTAGTAAAAAAGAGGCACAACAAAAGGCAGCCGAAATAGCACTAAAAACATTAAAAGGCGAAGAGTAATGAATACCTTTGGAAAGAGATTTTGTATCACAACATTTGGAGAGTCTCATGGTAAGGCTTTGGGGTGTATCGTAGATGGTGTTCCAGCAGGATTAGAGATAGATGAGGTATTTATACAGAGTGAATTAGATAGACGTAAACCTGGTAAATCAAAGCTTGAAACAGCACGAAAAGAGGAGGATAGAGTTGAGATACTCTCAGGTATATTTGAGGGTTTCACTACAGGTACACCGATTATGATGGTTATCTTTAATAGCAATCAAAAGAGCCGTGATTATGATAATATCAAAGATTTATTTAGACCAGGACATGCTGATTTTACCTATTTTCATAAGTATGGTATCCGTGATTATCGTGGAGGTGGACGAAGCTCTGCACGAGAGACAGTAGCTAGAGTAGCAGGTGGAGCTATCGCTAAATTGATGTTAAAAACAGTAGGTATAGAGATAGAATCTGGTCTATGTGAAGTAGATGGTATCAAAGCCAATTCATACGATTTTGAATATGCAAAAAGCTCAAAGCTATATGCACTTGATAGAGATATGGAGTCCCAACAAGAGGAGGCTATACTATCTGCCAAAAGAAAACATGACTCTGTGGGTGGGGTAGTATTGACTATTGCTAAAGGTGTACCAAAAGGTTTAGGAGAACCAATATATTATAAACTTGATGCTATATTAGCAGAAGCAATGATGGGTATAAACGCATGTAAAGGAGTAGAGATAGGAGATGGAGTATCTAGTAGCTCTCTAAAAGGGAGTGAAAATAATGATGGAATTACTCCTAATGGATTTACATCAAATCACTCTGGTGGGATACTAGGTGGAATCTCTAATGGAGACAATATTGTGGTTAAAGCCCATTTCAAACCTACACCATCTATTTTCCAAGAGCAAGATACAGTAAATACCTCTAATCAACCTATGAAATTTGAGCTAAAAGGTCGCCATGACCCATGTGTAGCTATTCGTGGTTCAGTTGTTTGTGAAGCTATGATGGCTCTAGTCTTGGCTGATATGATACTACTTAATATGGGTAGAAAAATGGAGCATCTCAACAAAATTTATTAATAAAATTATTAGTATTTAAAATTAAAATATATTCTTAAGTTTATATTCAGTATAATTCTACTATACCAAATAGGATTTAAGAAGATGAGAAGATTTAAAATACTGTTTATCAAAATGAGCTTTCTTGGTCTTGCTTTTCAAGGGTGTGGAGCAGGTGCAAATAAAACATCAAAAACTAAAAAAACATACCCTACTGCTATTGGAACAGCTGTCTCTATGACAGTTGGAGAAGAGAGTAGCAGTACTACTTTAACTGGGGAACTATCCAAAATAGTGATTACACATCTCAATGACATCAACAAACTAGAAGCTACAAGTTTCTCTAAAACATTAAAATACTGTGAAGTATCAGGATTAAAAGACCAAGAAACATTGGGAACAATAGAGAAGATAATACGAAAAACAGACTATCAATCTTGTAAAAATGACAACAATATTCAAAATGGAGATACAATAATGAGATATAGCAATACAGATGAAGATGGAAAGTTTCCACAATACATGGAGTTACAAGCATCTAACGATTACAAGTTTAATAATATTATCCTAAAAGAGGGTGCAACTATAGAGTGCGAAAATATCAACTATAATGAGGATAAATCTATAGAGAGCATGATAATCGTCATTAATGGTACAGTAGAGTTTGATTCAAAGATATATAACCTAGAGAATCATCAAGAGGTTCTTGAGTTTTAGAATCCTATTCTAATGTAGAAATTGTAATACACGATTAATAGATGGTTTTTATGTTATTATTCTCTAAAAAAAAGAGAAATAATGATTAAAATCATACTATTAATATTGGTTACGATAAATATATCTTATGCAGAGAGGGAACACTATTTTATCAAATTAGGAAGTTTTAAAAATTTAAATGGTTTAAAACACTCTATTAATAGATTACCCTATAATTTACGTTCACATATTATTATTGTTAATAGAAACTCTTGGTATATTCCAATTGCCTATTATAATTTTAATAGAAATTATCTCTATCAATATTTACCTAGACTAAAACTCTATTTCCGAGATGCACATATTAAACACTCCCGATATATAATGCAATATCCTATCATAAAAAACTATAGAATAAAAAGAGTACATACTCCTCCTGTATATCGTCCAAAACGAGTATACTATCAAGAGACGATTATCCCCACATTATTAACAAAACCTTATGTAGTAAAAGAGAGTAAAAAATATAACTATTTTACCAAAAATATGTTGAGTGGAAAAAAATTCTATCTAGCTTATAAAGCAACAAAAAATAGCCCCAATTTACTAATAAAAGTTACTTTTAATAACCATACTGTAACTTATCAACCTATTATTGGAGATATGACAATGAACAAAGCAAACTATATCATAGATAAACATAGACTCTATATGTTTGCAGATAGTTTCACAGAAAATGGAGCATACTCTAAATTAGAAGAGAGAAGAGAAAACTATCTAGTAGTATCTAGTTGGGCAAATGGTAAAAAGTTAAATACTCTACGTTACTATTTTAATATGAATAAGGCAAAAGAGTATTTAAATATAAAACCATCAACAGGATTAGCAAATATACTAGAAGAGGGAAAATATGATGACTCTTTTTTAGATAATGATGATGACTATTAACATATATTTATATGTCTATTTATATGTGTAGGGTGTAGTCACCGACTACACCATTAAAATAATAAAATATAGATTTAAAACTATAATAGTAAAACACCCCAACATCTCATTAAAGCTATATTTAAGTTTTGTAAGATGCCTATATTGTAGGATTTGATTTTTTCTAATTGTAATTTAAGCTTAGTTTTAGTATAATAATTCTGTT
>JALSOO010000050.1 GCA_026986355.1 Campylobacteraceae bacterium
AAAACGCTCAAAAAGCAGACCATAAGGAAGAGGGTCAATATCTGTAATTTCTAGGGAGTAAGCGACTAAAGAACCAGCAGCTGAATTGTGAACTATATAATTAGATGTTGTATAAGAGTGGTCATCTTCTACAGTAAAATCATAAACTTTTGTTTTTTCTCTCTTATTTTTAGTTATTTTTCTTACTTTTAATTTTATAAACTCCTTCTCTATCTTATAGATATTTTGTCTCTCTTTTGGAATATCATATATTGAGCCACTATAAGGAAGATTAATTATATAAAATAATTTTTCTTTAGAATCTACTAATCCTATCTCTTCTATAATAGAAGAAGGAATTCCCACTTGAAAAAGTAGTTTTCTTGTCTGAAGAGCAA
The DNA here is from genome assembly GCA_026986355.1 of Campylobacteraceae bacterium. Lineage (GTDB taxonomy): Bacteria > Campylobacterota > Campylobacteria > Campylobacterales > Sulfurovaceae > UBA1140. The sequence continues at coordinate 378 of JALSOO010000050.1, forward strand.
GTCTTTTTGATATAGTTTTAATTTTTATTTGCTCTTTTTTAATGTATCCATCAGACGATGATATATATCCATCTAAAACTTCTAAAATTTCCTGCTTAGGTAGATTAAAAACAAAACTTGGAATATGCTTTGAATTAGATTCAAACTTATGAGCACTAAAAGTTTTTACAAAAAAAGCATGTAAGAATTTATCATTAATATTTATATAAGTAATATTTTTTGTTTTTAATATAGAGTAATCATATCTATTTTCTTTAATAAATTTTAATGTCTCATCCATACCATATTTATCATTTTTATTAAATGCAATAAAGATAGATTTTATCTTCATATTTTTTCTAATACGACCATCTTTTCCTATCCATCGACCAAGAAACTTTCTAAAAAAGTAACTATTTTTTAAATATCTTTTTATCTTCCTATGATTCAATTCATTAATATAATCAATCCACTCATCTGTGGAGTCAAATTCTTCAAGAATGTATCTTTCAATATCTCTAATCGTCTCCTTTTTAATATTAACATCTTTTCCAATAAGATAGTCATAATATTTTTTAATAGTTCCTTTTGTCTTTGAAAGTTTTGTTGATAAATCTTTAATACTAAAAGGATTTTTTTTATTTTGAGAGTATTTATATATTAAATATCCATTTTCTTCTATATAGTCACTATTACAAAACTCTAATAAATCAAACTCTTGAATTTTATCTATATGATATTTAGGAATAGGAATAACCAACCAATCTTTAGTAGTTATCTCTTGTGCCTCTTTCCACTTATTATCTCCCATATATATTTTATGGTCTTTGGTAAGTGTAATATTATTAAGGAAATCTCCATAAAATGTAGAGATAGTTAACAGCTCTTCTTCTATCTCATATTCAAAACATTTAGTTACTTTTTTAGATAGATTATTATGTGTTAATACTAAATCTCCGACTTTGATTCTATCAATAGAACACATATTAACCTTATCTCCATTTATGGTATAGACTAAAGCATCTTTTGTAAGACAACCTCGTCCAGGTCCTACTGGAATATTCATCTGTTTTGCAGCATCAACAAACTCCCAAACAATTAGCATATACCCAGGGAACTTCATAGAGTTAATAATGTCCATCTCCACTTCTAATCTCTCTCTATACTCTTTATGTTTCTCTTTTGGAACAATTTTTAATCGTTTCTCTAGCCCTTTTTTTGATAAGTGTGTAAAGAGAACTTTATCATTTTCTAATGAGTACTCCTTATCTTCAGGTAGTTCAATACCCTCAATTTTTGCTACTTGTTGAGAAAATTTAAAATTTGGAGGGGTTGGGTTTCCAAGTTTTATCTCTAAGTTACATTTATTGGCTATCTCTTGGGTATTCTCTAATGCTTCTGGAATATCAGCAAAGAGTTTAGCCATCTCTTGGGGAGATTTGACATAAAACTCATGCACAGAGTGACGCATACGATTAGGGTCATCATAGAGTTTATTCATAGCGATACACATAAAGGCTTCATGTGCATCGGCATCTTTTTTTAGAGTATAATGTGTATCATTTGTAGCTATTATTTTAATACCTGTCTCTTGACTTAGCTGTATAATCTGTTTGTCTATATTGTATTGATGGTCAATCCCATGACGCATAAGCTCCATATAAAAGTCATCTCCAAAAAGCTCTTTGTAACGTAGTGCTACCTTTTTTGCCTCTTGATACCCCAATGCTCCATTTTTTATATTTCGTTCACTCAAATTCAAATGCCAGTTAATCTCTCCTTGCAGACAAGCACTTGAACAGATAAGTCCCTCACTATTCTCCGTTAACATCTTCCAATTAATTCTTGGATAGTAGTAGAAACCGTTCATATAAGCTTGAGAACTTAGATACATCAAGTTTTTGTATCCTATATCATTTTTGGCATAGAGACAGAGGTGAAAACGCTTTCTTGTAGATTTATCGCCTATCTCATCTTCATTATGGATATAAGCCTCCATTCCGATAATAGGTTTGATACCATTTTTTTTCATCTCATTATAAAAGGTAATTGTTCCAAACATATTTCCATGGTCAGTCATAGCCACAGAGTCCATACCTAACTCTTTAATCTTTTGAGCTAGTACAGGAATCTTGTTGGCACCATCAAGCATTGAGTATTCGGTATGTAGATGTAGGTGGGTAAATTTTGGTATATTATCATCATGTTCTATTGACATATTTTGCCTTAAAAAATATTATTTTAGGCAAGGAATATAACATAGTTAACTTAGAATTAATACCCAACTATTATTTAACTTTTAAAGTTTTATTTAGTTTAAAAATGTAAAATTAATAATGTGATTAGATTAAAAGGAGAGATTTTGAACCAGTCAACTGTCCATTTTTTAGCTTTTTGCTTGGGTACGTTACTTCTATTTCATGGTGTTTATACACTTATTCATGGTACACAATTTGTAAAAGATTTAATTATAGACTATTATGCTCCTTATATGCAAAATGAACCTTGTAAATTATGTATAGGAGGAATGATGATGGGTGAAAGTTTTATCTCTAGTATGATGGGAATGGAATCTACAATTAAATATCCTAAATATTTAACATATCTCTCTTATGGTGTCTATATTGCTGAAGTTATTGCTCCCCTATTTTTAATAGTAGGTCGTTGTATTAAACTATCTGCTATGATTATAGCCTTAGATATATCTCTTGCTCTATTTTTAGTATATCGTGAGAATTTTTTTACATTAACCACTAGTGGAGCATGGAGTGCCGAAGTACCCATGCTCTATCTAATTCTTGCATTAACGTTACTATTTAATACTAAAAAATAATTCTAAAATTATCAATACTACGATTACCTTGATTTAGTTTAAATCCTATAAATAGACCTGTTTTACCATCTCCTCCATGTATATTTGTAAAGAAACGGAAGAGTGCTTTACGTTTTGCTGGTGTATTATATTTTCTTTTTAATTGGGCTGTATTATTATTGATATATAAATAATTCAATCCTTCAATATCTCTAATAGGTGTAAAATCAATATCTGTTAAATTATTATGGCTTAAATCAATAGTATCAATAGCAGTAAACATACTTAATTTGCTCAAATCTATATAGTCTAATCCTTTATTAGAACAGTCTATTTTACCTCTATATTTACCTGTTGATTCATTATACAACGCTCTATTGAAACTCTCTCCACATGTATTATAGTACCATGTTTCAAAATCATATAATGCACTATTAGAGCTACCTCCTCCATTAATTGGAGTTCCTATATCTGAACTACCTCCACCACTATTGGTGCTAGAGTCTGTAATTGTAACGCTTCTAGTTTGAGTATCACTATTACCATCACTATCTACTACAGAATAGGTTACTGTATATCTTCCTGCTCTTGAAAAGTCAATATCATGAGTTCTTTGGACACTATTTGTCAAATCACCATCTTCTCTATCAGTAGCTACAAAACTATCATTTTCAAGTACACTATTTGTACCTAAAGGTATATAAATATCTCTATCTCCATATAGTGTGATTTTAGGTCTGCCATCATCTGTACCACCTAAATTATTATTATTTGAGTAGGAGTTATCTTCTATTATAATACTTCTTGTTTTAGTATCGCTATACCCATCACTATCCTCTACAAAGTAGGTTACAGTATATGTTCCTGCTCTTGAAAAGTCAATATTATTAGTTCTTTTGACACTGTTTGTCAAATCTCCATCTTGT
>JALSOO010000051.1 GCA_026986355.1 Campylobacteraceae bacterium
TAATCGGTGCAAAGTAAAAAAGCCCCCACATACCGTAGATAATACTAGGAATTGCAGCCAAAAGCTCAATGGCTATTGATACAGGTTTAATGAGTGTTTTATGGGCAATCTCTGTCAAGAAAATAGCAATCCCCATTGCCAATGGCGTAGCAATGACCATCGCAATAAGCGTACTCAACATTGTTCCTACAATAGGAATATACCCACCAAATATACCTATCTCACTATCATCTTCATCGGCTTCCCACACTTCACTACCTAAAAAATCCCAACCAAACTGATGGAGTGAATCTTGTGCATAAGTAAAGAGAATAGAGAATATCCCAACCAAGATAAAAAATGAGAGTGTTGCTGAAAAAAAAGAGAAGTTTCTAAAAAGTTTTCCACCCATTTTATGCCTTTATAATAAATTGATTGATGATACTTTGTAGTGATAACATTTTGGTAACAAAAAAATATAAAAAGAGATAAGTAGTTTCGAGATTGAAATAATATCGTAAAAGAGTTACAAAATGGTTACACTATGATTATATCTCTATTACCAATTTGTTATTATCTCATATTACAATCTGTTATTAACAATTAGGAGTTTAGAATGATTAATATTCAGCAAAGCATTACAAAAAAATACCCAACAGTTCAAACCTTACCTGAACCAATAACTTTTCCACTATTCTCTATTATTAAAAAGGTCATTCATGAGAATGATATTAATACATTTTTAAAACAACAGCAGTATGCTACACCATTCTCTTTTGTAGAGTCAACATTAGACTATTTTAATTTTTCATATAAATATGCTAGTAATCAGATAGAGAATATCCCCTCTTCAGGTCGTGTAGTGATTATTGCAAACCACCCACTTGGAGGATTAGATGCTATATCTCTTATTCATCTTGTTCGTAAAGTACGTTCAGATGTCAAAGTTGTTGCCAATGATATATTAGGAGAGATACAACAGTTAGAACCTATACTTATAGGTATCGACTCATTAGGCGATACTCTATCTAAAAGTTCGGTTAATCAAATTCATCAATCACTCCAAAAAGAGGAAGCAATTATTATATTTCCTGCTGGAGAGGTATCTCGTGCTAGACCAAATGGTATCAAAGATACAAAATGGCATAAAGGATTTCTAAAGTTTGCCACTAAAAATAAAGCCCCAATATTACCTATATATATAAAGGCTAAAAATTCAACTCTATTTTATACTCTCTCTTCTATCAATAAGAGTATCTCTTCTCTACTGCTACCTCATGAGATGTTTAAACAGAGAAATGGTTCACTAGAGTTTAAGATAGGAGAGATTATTCCATATAAGAGCTTCTCAACTCAACTATTATCAGTCAATGCAGAGATAAAATTATTTAGAAAACATCTCTATCGTGTATCTCAATGTAAAAAACCAATATTTCCTACACAAAAGGCAATCGCACACCCAGAGAATAGACAGATATTAAGAAAAGATTTAGAAGAGTGTCCAATATTAGGCAGGACTTCTGATGGCAAAAAGATATATCTATATGAACACAAAAAAGGTTCAACCATACTACAAGAGATAGCACGATTACGTGAATATACATTTAGAAAAGTAGAAGAGGGGACAGGAAAAAAACGAGATAAAGATGATTATGACTACTACTATAAACATATTATTTTATGGGACGATAAAGAGCTAGAGATAGTAGGTTCATATAGAATTGCAGAGAGTAATGATATTTATAATAATTATGGAATAGAGGGGTTCTATACAAACTCATTATTTAAATTAAAATCTGGATTTGAACCCTATCTAAACAACTCTATTGAATTAGGAAGAAGTTTTGTTCAACCAAAATATTGGGGTACAAGAGCTTTGGATTATCTATGGCAGGGAATTGGTGCATATCTCTATAAAAATCCTCATATCAAATATCTATTTGGAGCTGTAAGCCTAAGTGGTGCAATGCCAATAAATGCACAAGAGCTAATCATCTACTATTATGATAAATATTATGGAGATAAATATGAGTATATAGAGGCTAAAGATAGATTTAAATTTACTGCTTCAGCATTAGATGATTTAAAGTTTATATTTGATGGAGAGAGTAGAGATGAAGATTTTTCAACTCTAAAAGAGCAACTTAGCTATTATGGAGTAACCATTCCAACGCTTTATAAACAGTATAGTGATTTATGTGAAGAGGGGGGAGTATCTTTTATGGGGTATAGCATAGATAAACATTTTGGAAACTGTATAGATAGTTTTTTATTGGTAGATATAGATAAGATGAAAGAGAAAAAGAGAAGTAGATATATCAAAGATAGTTTTGTGTAGCGAGAGAAAAGTAGCTTTGCTACACTCTCCAAGAGTGTCTATTTAATCGTTTTTGCAAGTAGAAATAGTAGTGTCCAAAATATCGGTACAATATAATATAAATCCATTTCAGTTCTCCTTTTTTGTTTGATATTGGTAGTTTACAACTAAAATATAACAAAATAGTAACATCTCTCTGTTACCAATTTGTTAGCAAATTCTTATCATTTTGTTACCAAATAGATGTAATATATTTACATCAGAAAAAGGAGCATTTTATGACACAATCACTACAACGAAACTATCACAATCATCATCTTTTAGAGATGGCAAAAGAGAGGCTAATGCTAGAGGAGTTTCTCATCAGAAACTCAAATCTTGATGTTAGAGACGAAGAGGATAGAAATATATTGTACTGGACTATCAAAAATAGAAGTAGGCACAACACAGCAATATTGCTTAAGTACAATATAGATTTGATGGTTAGCCCAAATATACATGCAATATTTCATGCTATTGCATCAGGTGATATAGATATTTTTTTACATATCATTGAGTCAAAAAATATTGATTTGGATATGCAGAACAATGATGGAGAGACTCTTTTGATGAGAGCTATTGAGAATCAATCTATTCAAATGGTACGTTATCTAATTAATCATGGTGTAGATTTGCATGTTAAAAACAATAATGGAGAAAGAGCAATCGATTATGCAAAGAAATCAAAAAATAGATATATTTTTGATTTAGTACATTATCGTATATTATATAAATCATCAGAAGGATAGTGAGATGATTGAGTATACTGTATCGGACAAAAAAATATTAAAATTAGCTAAACGAATAACAAAAAACTTTGATATATCAATAGAAGATTCTATAACTATCATCTATAAAGAGTCTGATTTGATTGTCTCTCTCTTTCTAATACACAAAAAAGGTAAAGATGTATATAAACACTTTATCAAAGAGATTGCTATTGATGATTATTTGAAATAACTAAATTCCACTCCCCTTCAAAGGTCTCAACCAAAGCTGAACATGACTCAATCCAATCCCCTGTATTCATGTACTCTACACCCTCTATGGTTTTAATATCTGGCTTGTGGATATGCCCACAGATTACTCCATCGTAACCTGTATGTTTGGCGTATTGTGTAGAGATATTCTCATAATCTTCTATGAAATGGAGTGATTTTCTTAAATTCTCTTTTAGTTGTGCTGATAGAGACCAATAACGCTTGATACCCATTTTCTTTCGTACGAAATTAACTATAGGATTGAGATGCAAGAGTAAATCATAACCCATATCTCCAAAAATAGTTAAATATTTTTTGGTAATGGTCATGGTGTCAAAAATATCTCCATGCGTTACAAAATAGTTTTTTCCATTAACTCCAATATAATCTAAATCATTTACAATTTGCAAATTATCTCCCAAAAAAAGAGGGAAGAAAGAGCGTAAAAACTCATCATGATTACCTGCGATATAGTAAATTTGTGTCCCTTTTCTAGCACTTCTTAGAATCTTTTGAATAACATCTGAGTGGCTCTGTCTCCATCTAATCTTTTGTTTCATTGCCCAACCATCAATAATATCTCCAACAAGATAGATGCTATCTGCTTCATTATCTTTAATAAACTCTAAAAGTTTCTCTGCTTGTGAATGTTTTGTACCTAGATGTACATCGGATATAAATATAGATTTGTATTTTTTCATAGGCTAATTTTAGAATAATCTGATTACAAAATAGTTACGTTTGCTTTAATTTAAAATTAAATAACTATAATC
>JALSOO010000052.1 GCA_026986355.1 Campylobacteraceae bacterium
AGACAAAAAGGAAACTACACCTACCAAGTCCCTCTATTAAAAGAGTATCTTTTAGATGATGATTTAGACATTTTGATTGATGGGGTGGTGTTGGGATTGAGATAATCTAAAATAAATTTTAAACTCCAAAAAAATCCAAAAAAAATTCTTTATAATCTTTTTATCACAACGAAGAAAGAGGAATTATGGAAAAAAGTAGAAAAAAAAAGTGGAATTTGAGAGTTTTAATCTTTCTATTTTCAGTCATCTCTTTTTATACCAGCTATACAGGGCTTATTAAACTAGCAGGTATCAAAGAGGGAGACTACATCATACAAGCTTTTTTAGCTATTTTGGTAGGAGGGTTACAGTTTGCTTTAGTATTGAGTATCAATGATTTTTATATTAAAGACATTTTTAGAAAGTATTGGATTAAGTCTATTGCTTTACTTTTTGTTTATATAATTACCATGATGCTTAGTGTCACGTTTAGTTTCTCCTATTGGTATGAGACATTTTCGGCAGAGAATTATGCCCAAAGAAGTGCAACTATCCAGTTAGATAAGCTTAAAGGTAGTTTGATTGATGCACAAGAGTCATTTAAAAGTATGGTAAATAGTCTAAAAGAGCTATCTATCTACTCCTACAATAAATCCCAAGAGGAAAATAGTGTAGGAAAAACTTGTAATCCAAGGGTAGGAAGAGGAGAAGGTGTTTACACTTGGTTGAGAGCAGATGATGCAACCATTACGAAAGAGTATGCCAATAAAATCAATTCATTGCAGAGTAGTTTAACTAATGAAATAGCAGGAGTCTCCTCTTTTCTTGATAAATTTGATGCAAAAGGAGATGTTGTTTCATTTAATAGAGAGGTAAATGAGAAGATAAAGAGTATCAATGTACGTTTTTTTCAAAACAGTACTCTATATGATTTACAACAAAAGCTAAAGAGTAGAAGTGGTTCAAATAGAAACCATATAGTTGTCATTCATCAAAAAACAAATGAACATGCAATTAGACCAACTCTTAGAGGTTCTAGCTCTACAGAGTCATGTTTAGATAGAAGTTTTACTATCAAAGCAAAGAGAGTTATCAAGCAGATAGATTTACTAAAACCTGTTGAGCCATTAACCTTTTTTGATATGAGTGATACCAAAAAACTTTTTGGACGAACGACTAAAGTGTTAGTTGCTATATTTAATCCGAGTTATACAATACGAAAGGATAAAGAGATAAAAAATCCTGATGATATAGTCTATGATGATATTTATGCTGTATCGGCAGGGTTTGTAATAGATTTTTTGATTTTGCTCATTACTCTTATAGCAAAAGAGCCAAAAGAGGAGATGGTATCAGCATCTGTATTGAAAGATATTTTGAATGGTAAGTTTTCTAGTGAACTTTTGAATGGTTTAAATCATTTTAAGGCAGAGCTTTATAATAGCTACCTTATCGCTATACCAAATGAGATTGAAGATGATAAAATAGAGAACATACGCCTATTAATGCTCTATATGCAACAAAACAAGATAGCTAAACTCTATGTAAATAATAAAGAAGCCAAATATTTAAATAAGTACTTTGAGAAGTCTCTTATTAAAGAATATCAAAATAGCTATTTTAAAATTTATAAGATAAAAAAGAGTCGATTTAACCAATTTATTCTAAAGAGTATTCAAGTAGGAGAGCATCATGTTTAATAGTAGTGTATTGAGTAGAATAGAAGAGAAGCTTTGGTTGTTTCAACTAAAATATTTACCATTTTATATCTATAATGGGTGGATAGTATTGTTATTAGCCATAGTATGGTTTATTACTCTTCCTTTATGGTTACCAAAGATGATAAAAGAGCTATTAGAAGATAAGAATATACTTCTTCAAGGAGCTATTTTTTCTGCAATAGTTACTCTATTGGGATTATCCTTTTATCTCTATGCTATTTTAGGAGAACCAAATCAAGAGAAGTGGGAAAAAAAGATATTTCTAAAACACATAGCTCAAATTGCTACAAAGGTTTATGATAGTACAGACAAAATGATTGGAGGAGTAGTCAATACAAAATTGCAAAATAGTAACAAGCATACATTCTATGTAGAAAATGTCCCTAAACTCTATTGGAATATTTTAAAATTTCGAGAAGAGATATATCTTGATTTCAATAATGATAAAACAGGCATAATGGGTATTATCAAAAATCATCGCTCATTCAATGGTATAGACCCTATTGGAATACCAAGTGCTATATTAAAAGGAAGAGGTGGAAGCTCTCTATCACAACAACTGGTTAAAAACTTCTATGGACAAGATTTCTTTAACTCAAAAACTTCATTTAGAGTACTCAATACTATTTTGAGAAAGTCACAAGAACTCATAGAAGCTAAAACATTTTATCATAATCTTCGTAAAAATAATGGAGAGGAGTTTAAGAGATGGATAGCGATGTATCCTCCTTCATTAGTCTCAAATGGTAGTGTTTATGGTATTGAGAGTGTATCTGCTGTTGTATTTGGGAAGAAACCTAAAAATTTAACAGAGGTTGAGCAGATTATATTGAGCGAGATGTATAAATACACTTACTATTTCAGAGGAAAAGTAAACAAAATCAAATGTCAACGTATTAAAAAGGGGGCAAAGATAGATATTAGAAAGTATTTCCAAGGTAATGATAAAAAGATAGCTCAATTAAATAGAGATATTGATAGATGGAGTTGTCCAAATGAACCTCGTGTACCTTTCGCTTTTTATGATGATATGAAACAGCAAGATAGTAAAGGAAAAGCTATTATTGGTAATCCAAATAACCGTATATGGGAGTGGGCAAGTACATCAGCATCAACACTCAAAGATGAATTGGACAATTATAGAAAACACTATCAAAATCGTCTAATTACAGAGGCTAAAATGAGTATAGATGTACCTAAAAATATTGAGTTTAAAGATAATATAAATAGAACATTAAAAATAGTAGAAAACTCATTAGGTAGTCGTCTAAAGGTAAATTTAGATGGTAATCAAGATGATAATAGAACACAAGCAAATATTTGGGTTAGTGTGGTAAATAAAATTGGAGAGATAGTTTATCTCTATAAAAGAGGAAACATTAAATATAGACGAAGAATTGGTAGTATCTCTAAAATTTTTGAGTCTATAGCTCTAGGAAATAGAGGAGATAAATGGAATTACTACTACTGTAATGAACCATTTAGAGGTTTACATAACTCCAATGGAAGCCAAGGAGGAGAGTGTAAAGATAATAGTGATGAGAATATCTATAGTGCTAGAAGAGTATTTGGAGCATCTAAAAATTTACCTATGAAATCAGCTTTAGAGAAGTATGTGATTAAAAATAAACAAGGAGTCAAAATTATTAATGATAGAGTATCCGATAAAACTCTACAAGATATATATAGAGGTTTTAACCTTGGAAGAGATAATAATACCTCTATGAGATATGAATTGAGTTTTGGTTTAGTCAATAGTACACCTTTTAATTTACAAAAAGCTATCCATAAATTAGCCAATATCTTATATTATAGAGGTAACTATAGAGAGGCTCATCTTATTAAATCTTTGAAATATAAAACTATTGTAGATAGTTATATCGAAAAAGGTGGAGTAGAGAGTGACAATATCTATTTAAAGAGTATCAATATTCAAAATCTATTTAGCTCAAATACAAAAGAGTATATGCGAACTGTTTTAAAATCAGCTCTCAATAGAGATTATGGGACACTTAGAAGCTTTAACTCTATCTCAAACTTTCAACAGCTATTTATGAAGAGTGGAACAACCGATAAAATCGTTGGTACAAAGAGATTAACACAAAGTAAATGGGTAGCAGGAGCTATAAAAGTCCAAGGAGAGCCATACAGTTTTGTAATCATGGTAGAGAGTGAAAATGGTATAGGTAAAAATATAAGACATAATGAGATAAGTAAGGTTATTTTTAAAGAAATTGTTCACTCTTTGAATAGTTATAAAAGAGCATCAAATTTTTAGATATATTTTAAAAAATAAAACACACTAATCCTAAAAATCCTATTTTTTATATATACAATTAAAAAAAAATAGGAGATAGTTATGAAAGTAGCGTGTTTAGGTCCAAA
>JALSOO010000053.1 GCA_026986355.1 Campylobacteraceae bacterium
AGTTGTGCTTTAACAGCCTTAGCTATATCATCTTTACCTACAGAGCCTTGAATACCAGCAGGAGCTAATTTTTTAGTAATAACCAGTTTATTAGATTCTAACTCAACTTTCTCTTTTGCTAAACGTGACAATGTATCAGCTAACTCTTTTGCTATTCTCTCTTGTTCTGCTTTCCAATTTGCTACTATAGTAGGTGTAGCTAATTTTGCCATACCTTTTGCTATTAAAAAGTTTTGACCATAACCATCTTTTACCTCTTTAATCTCGCCCTTTTTCCCTAAGCTTTTCACATCTTTTATCAATAATACTTTCATTAGTAAATCCTTATATTATATATTTTAAATAATTCATAATTTTAGCAAGTTTTTTTTAGAGATGAGTTATAATCAAACCTATTCTTTCACAAAAAACACAAACTGTTATTTATAATTAATATATATTGTTATATAATGGTATCTATGGAAAATATTATATATTACATCACAGAAAACATCTATATCATTGTTATCTCTATTACTCTTTTTTCTCTACTAATAGTAGATAGAAATAGAATAAAAGAGCAGTTGCAAAAAAAAGAGAGAAAACTAAACTCACTGCTAATACAAGCTCCTGTGGGAATCTTCTATTATAATAGAGAGTTAAAAATTTTCAAACACAACACACTCTTTTATAAGCTTTTTGGGTTTAAAAAGAATATGAATGGATTTGACTTAAACAGATTAAAAGAGAAAAGAGCTATATCGATAATGAAAGACATTTTACATAATAGAGATTTAAGTAAAGAGATAGGCTCATATAATCTCTCTTTTCAAGATAGAAAAATATGGTTAGAGCTTACCTGTTCAGCACTACTAGATGAAAAAAATAGGATTATTGGTGGTATTGGTATACTTGAAGATAAAACAGTTGAACATCAAGCCTATGAAAAGATAAACTATATATCACTACACGATAGCCTCACAGGATTACCAAATAGGAGAAGCTATCAAACATATATGGATAATCTTCTATTGGAAGAGAGGCATAAAAATCTCTATTCCATTCTATTGTATATGGATTTAAATCACTTTAAACAGATTAATGATACCTTTGGACACAATGTAGGCGATAAACTACTACTAGAGGTGGCACAACGACTTCAAACATTAAAAATAAAAGATAAGTATCTTTCACGAATAGGAGGAGATGAATTTATTCTTATCGTACCATTTTCAGAAGAGAGTCTACCTGCATGTAGGCAGAGAGCCTACAATATCGCACTAGAGATAAAAGATATATTTCAAAATCCATTTGAGATTGAGGGGATAGACCTATCTATGACTAGTAGTATTGGGATTGTTATGATTGAACCACAAAGCAATAATAGCGAACAGATTATACGACAAGCAGATATGGCAATGTATCAAACAAAACGAGAGGGACTAAATAATATTCGCTTCTATGACCACACATTAGATATTAAACAGCGTGAACTTACTAACCTACAACACGATTTAAAATTTGCAATAAATGATAATCAACTAGAACTCTACTATCAACCTATAGTAGATATAAAAAATGATAAATTAAATGCTATTGAGGCTCTATTGCGTTGGAACCACCCAACCAAAGGTCTAATTATGCCAGATAGATTTATACCAATGGCAACAGAATCTGGACTTATTACCAAAATTGGTTGGTGGGTAGCAAAAGAGGTATGTAGACAACTTGCTATTTGGAAATCAAAAAAACTAAATAATTTTGAGTATATCTCTATAAATATAAATGCTCGACAACTCAATGAGATTAATTTTGTTATACAACTCTCAAACTGTATCCGAGAAGGGAAGATAGAGCCATCTCTATTGAAACTAGAGTTAACAGAAACAACACTTTTAGACAACTACTCCAATACACAAGAGATTATTAAACACCTTAGAGAAAAAGGTATAGAGTGCAGTATTGATGATTTTGGTACAGGATACTCTTCACTATCTTACCTAAAGAAATTTTCATTCAAAGTCTTAAAAATAGATAAAATCTTTGTTAAAGATATGTTAACCAATAATGACAGTAAAGAACTAATTAAGAGTATTATATCGATAGGAAAACAGTTTAAATATAAAATTATTGTAGAAGGTGTAGAGACCCAAGAACAGAAGAGAGAACTGATAAAACTCGATAGAGATATATTCTATCAAGGATTTTTACTCTCCAAAGCTATTCCTGCAAAGGAGTTTGAAGAGAGATATTTGAATTCAGATAAAGTTATTAATCCAATTTAAGCACAGCCATAAATGCCTCTTGTGGGACATTGACTGAACCAATTGCTTTCATACGTTTTTTACCTGCTTTTTGTTTATCAAGAAGCTTTCTTTTACGGGTAATGTCTCCACCGTAACACTTAGCTGTTACATTTTTACCTGTAGATTTTACATTGGTTCGTGCTATAATATCATTACCGATACTTGCTTGAATAGCTACTTCAAAAAGTTGTCTAGGGATAAGCTCTTTTAGAGACTTAACAAAGGCTAAACCTCTTGTTCTAGCTCTATCTCTAGGAACTATAATAGAGAGAGCATCGACTACATCTCCTGCTACTTTAATATCAAGTTTAACTAAATCTCCTTCTCTAAAACCTATTGGTTCATAATCAAAACTAGCATACCCTTTGGTGGTACTCTTTAGTTTATCATAGAAATCAAGTACAATCTCATTCATAGGAATATCATACTCCAGAAGTACACGTTCAGAGTTGATATAATCCATTTTAACCTGCATACCACGTCTATCATTAAGGAGTTTAATAACATTTCCCAAATAGTCATTTGGTACTAAAATAGTTGCTTTAATATAGGGTTCAAATATAGTATCTATCTTTTGAGCTTCAGGTAGTTCAAATGGGTTTTGAATCTCTATTCTATCTCCATTGGTTTGTAAAACTTCATATACAACCGTTGGGGCAGAGGCGATAAGTTCCAGATTAAACTCACGCTCTAAACGCTCTTTGATAACCTCCATATGAAGCATTCCTAAAAAACCTGTTCTAAATCCAGAACCTAAAGCTAGTGAAGATTCAGGTTCAAAAGAGATAGAGCTATCATTAAGTTTAAGTTTATTTAGTGCATCTCTTAAATCTTCAAACTTATCGGTTTCAATAGGGTAAATTCCTGCAAATACAAATGGTTTAGCAGGTTCAAAGCCATCAATAATCTCTTTGGTTGGATTTTTAGCATCTGTGATGGTATCTCCAACTTGAAGACCATCAACCGTCTTTTGACCTGTTACTACAATACCAATCTCTCCAGTATTAATAGAGTTGGTTTTAATAGGTGCAATAGGATTTGGATACATCAAATCCAAAACAACATGCTCCTCTTTGGTACTCATAATCTGTACTTTTTGACCCTTTTCGATACTACCTTCATAGACCCGAACCAATGCTAATGCACCCAAGTAATTATCAAACCAAGAGTCATAAATCAACGCTTTTGTAGGAGCATCTTCATCTCCATTTGGTGCAGGTATTCTATCTACAATAGCATCAATAAGGTCATGAACACCCTCACCTGTTTTTGCAGAGACCAAAGAGTGTTCGGTACAATCCAAACCAATCGCATCTTCTACTTCGGTCAAGACTCTATATGGGTCAGCAGCTGGTAAATCTATCTTGTTAACCACAGGAATAAGAGTCAAATCATTATCTAAAGCAATATATACATTAGCAATAGTTTGTGCTTCTACACCTTGTGCAGCATCAACAATAAGCAATGCACCTTCACTAGAAGCCAAGGAACGACTTACTTCATAAGAGAAATCAACATGACCTGGTGTGTCGATAAGATTTAGAATATAATGCTCCCCATCTTTCTCATAATTGAGTCGTACAGATTGAGCTTTAATTGTAATTCCACGCTCTTTTTCAATATCCATTGTGTCCATGACTTGTGCCGACATCTTTCGGTCAGATACAGCCTTACACTCTTGGATAATTCTATCTGCTAATGTTGACTTTCCATGGTCAATATGAGCAATAATTGAAAAGTTTCGTATATGTGTCTGTGGTATTTCCATTAGTTTGTCTCAAATAGTGAATTTACACT
>JALSOO010000054.1 GCA_026986355.1 Campylobacteraceae bacterium
TATCTCTTACACCAGCTTTTTTAGCTTCGTGTTCAATGTTAAAGATATACTCAAATGCAGCACCTTGACATGTACACATACCGTGACCTGTACCTACAAGAATTTTTTGTCTTTTACCTGCTTTTGCTTTGTCAAATATTTTCTGAAGCTCTTCATTCGCATGAACAGCATGGTCAGCAGTACATACAGAAACAGTATGAGAACCCATTTGACCTTCGCCATTTCCGAGACCTGGAGTTGCATCAAAGTTTAGTTTTGGTCCAGTTGCATTAATGAGGTAGTCATAACTAATCTCTTCAGTTTGACCCTCTTTTCCTGCTTCGGTATACTCAATAGTAATATATGGAGTATCACTATCTGCATTTCCATCAGGGTGAATAGATTTTGCTAATGCTTGTTTATAGTCAATACCTGCTTTTTTATATACTGGTGCTAAAGGGAATACAACATCACTTTTTTTCATCTGACCCACACCAACCCAGATATTTGATGGAATCCAGTTCCATTGAGAGTTAGGTGTAACGACTACTACATCGTGTTCTTTACCTAGCCATTTTCTTGCAAATGTTGCTGCTGTATGTCCAGATACACCACCACCCATTATTACTAATCGTGCCATAGCTTTCCTTTGTTTAATTGATTTATCCTTTATTATAAGTAGAATAAATTTAAAGAGACGTTAAATTAATTCCTTTTTATGAAAAAAGTCTATAACTAGATACAATAAAGTTACTCCTTATATATTTATATTATCTTTAATATAAGTATATATAATATATACTGCTTTTTAGTTTTTTTATATTTTTTTATATTAAAAATATATAAAACTCTATCTAAAGCAACTTTAACATACAATTATCTCTTTAAAACAGGAGATAAAATGTTAGATATTATAATGACCCCTATTCGTGCAATTCGTATGAGATATATACCCTTACTATTAATATATTTTGCCTATGGAGCAAGTGGATTTATTGGAATTGCAGAGAATTTTTGGGTCAAAGAAGAGTTAAATATGTCAGCAGAAGATTTAGTGACATTAGGTGTTTGGCTTATGGTGCCATGGACTATCAAGATGATATTTGGACAGATGGTTGACTCTATCAAGATATTAGGCTCAAATCGTAAAGTTTATGTATATATTGGTGCAGGATTAATGTCAATAGCTACAATTCTTTTAATTGGTATATCAGGAGATGCCTCTTGGATAAAAAGTTATCCAAAAGAGAGTGTCTATATCTTTGCTTCTGTTCTTGCGATGGTTGGGTTTGTGATGCAAGATGTAGTTGCCGATACTATGAGTACAGAGGTTATAGATAAAAACCAAACCAAAGAGGAGATAAACCAAGAGTTGGCGATGATTCAAGTCTTGGGTAGACTCTCTTCTGGATTAGCAGTCTTTTTTATGGGTTGGTTGGGTGGTAAATTAGCTTCTATTTACTCCTATGAGACGATGTTTACTCTATCTCTCTTTATACCTATAATATCTATTATCGGAGTCTCTTTTGTACGTCTAAATAGTATCGAGACAACGCCATTGAATAAGCAGATTTTTTTTGGAGGGCTACTCTTTGCTCTCTTTATAATCGTGATAGGCTATAACGATGTTCCCTATTCACAAGAGATTGTGTTTGTTATCTCTTTGGTTGTGGTTCTCTATTTTTTAAATACTATTATAGATGATTTAGACAAAGATACAGTACATCAGATTAAAATGGCAATGATTATTATATTTGTCTATAGAGCCATGCCTTCTGTTGGACCGGGGGTTCAGTGGTGGCAGATTGATGTACTTGGATTTGATAAATCTTTTTTTGCAGATTTATCTCTTATTGGTGGTGGATTAGCACTTATTGGTATGTGGATTTCAGCCAAATATATTGTAAATCACTCTATTGGCAAGGTTCTCATATGGTTAACAGTTCTATTTACTCTACTCTCTCTACCTACATTAGGACTCTATTATGATATTCACAAGATGTTGGGTTTAGATGCTAGAACAGTAGCCTTAGTAGATACAGCGTTAGCCTCTCCTTTTGATTATATAGCAGGTGTATTGATGCTT
The DNA here is from genome assembly GCA_026986355.1 of Campylobacteraceae bacterium. GTDB lineage: Bacteria > Campylobacterota > Campylobacteria > Campylobacterales > Sulfurovaceae > UBA1140. The sequence continues at coordinate 2,066 of JALSOO010000054.1, forward strand.
ACTCTTGTAGCCATCTATGCACCAGAGGGTAAAAAAGGTACATGGTTTGCATTAATGGCATCTCTTATGAATATTGCTATGAGTGCAGGAGGACTCTTTACCAAATATCTAAATCAAGCATTTGAGATTACTAGAGAGATAAAAGAGAATGGTGTGGTTGTAACCCAAGCTAACTACTCTGAATTGGGGACACTTCTATGGGTTGTCATTGTTCTTGGCTTTGTTGTACCTATTGTAACAATTTTGATTTTTGACCCAAAGGTCAAGATGGGAGATGACTCCTAAATGGCTATTTAAATCTATAATAACGTGCAGGGTAGTTCCCATTTAGCAGTATTTCGCTAGAGTAAAAAACAAAGAGTGCTGGATTATCATCACTCTCTCCTACTGGAATCGCTTGTGGCTCTGTTGTGTTTATATTTTTCTCTATCTTTTTTAACATATCTCTACTATCAAAATCTTTGATAGAGAACTCATCTACTAACATATCATAAGCATTCTTTTTATCTTTTGAGTAGCGTTCTACCTTATCTGTTAAGAATATTGAATTATCCAATTCAGAGTTACCACGCTTTAAAAGGTAGGTTGCCATATCTGAATTTTGCTCTTGTAGTTGCATTGCACCCATAACTACAATAGAGACGATAATAACGGACATAATTACCTCTATTAATGTAAATCCTTCTCTATTCATTTTTTTCCTTAATAATATAAACCACTATCTCTTAAATTGTATTTATCTTTTATCCATAGTGCTTTTGCCTCTTCTATATCGGTTACTTTTTTTGCTTCTCCAAAATAGCTTGGTAGATAAAATATACCTTGGTTATTTGTAATAATCATCTCTGTAGTGCTTCCATTGGGATATAGATGATAACGTAGACAAATTTTTTTATCTTTTATCCGTCCTTGCTCTTCTATCTGCACTAAATGGTTATCCTTATCTAGTAGATGAACCTCTACATCTTTTCCAAAGTCGATACCACCATCATAAGCAGTTATCTCTCTATCTTTGATAACATAACACTCCTTGCACTTATTGATACAAAAAAGCTCTACATCACCTTGCCCTTGAAATGAGTTACGAAATGTTTTTTGAAGAGTAGTTGGGTCTAAAACCTCTTTTTTTTTCTGCGTTTTAATAGCTGAAGAGAAGACTAAAAACCCTACCAATGAGACAATCATCACAACAACAATAAGTTCTAAAAGGGAAAATCCTGAACGTCTTGTTGTCTGCATATCTATTTATTACACTCTGAGTATTTTATATCGGCATACTCATCTTTTCCACCCTCTCTTTTATCTGCACCATAAGAGATAATATCAAATTTATTTCCTGTTTTGATATAGACCATTTTATTTCCCCATGAATCTTTTGGATAGTTCTCTAGGTATGCTGATGATGCATAGTTGGTATATTTATCTTTATCTGGATTGGATTGTAGTGCCTCAAATCCCTCTTCTGTTTCAGGATACATTCCATTATCTAGTTTAAACATCTTGAGTGCATTAGCTGCACCTTTCATATTGACACAGACTAAATCAACTTTTGCCTTATCTCCTGCTCCTACAACCTTAGGAACAACAGCTGCTGCCAAAATACCCAAAATCAAGATAACAACAAGTAACTCTAATAGTGTAAAAGCTTTTTTTACTGTTTTTTCTCGTGTAGCCTTATATTTATAAGTTAGATTATTTTTTTTATTTTTTATTAAATCTATTCTTTTTAATGTTTTCAGCTTCATCTGCTCAATCATAATTAAAATCCTTAGTTAAAGTTTGTTATAATGACGTAGATTTTACTTGAATTGAGCTTTATTATGGATAAAAGAAAACGAGGTATAGCACTTTTTATAACGTTAATGGTCATTGCTTCGATTATGTCTATCATAGCTGTATCCTTTAGCTATTTAGAAAAAGTACAAAAAGATGCAGGAAGAGTTTCAGCAATTATACAAGGTGATTTACTATATAAAAATACAGTTGATATATTAAAACGATT
>JALSOO010000055.1 GCA_026986355.1 Campylobacteraceae bacterium
AAAACTTTTAAAATATTTTGATAGCTTGGGGTGTAGTCTAGTCTAAAAACCTTTTTACCATAAAAAATCTCCTGTTCTCGTTGATAAATTGAGCGTAAAATCTCCTCTATGGCGACATCATCTCTTAGAAATCTGTTATCTTTTTTAATTCTAAGTGGTGTTTGTAATTTTACTTTGATGTTTGGACAAAAGCTGTCTAGTTGAAAGGTTTTGGGGGAAATATCTAATGAGCTAAATGCTCCATTGCTGTAAACCACCTGTTCATTAACGCTCATGGTTATATCTGAAAAGGTATGCTTCTCTTTGGTGAGTCCATTCTCTTTTAAGGTTTTCTCTAACGCACTCAAAACATAAGCCAAGCTCTCACAAGCATCATCAAAGAGAAAAAGCCCAAAATCAAACTTGCCACTTCCAAGCTCTATTGCAAAACGATACTTATGGAAACTATTGGTCGCTTCATAAAACTTATAATAAAGACAAGAGGAGGAGGCAAAACAACCCTCACAGTTGTAACTAGGATTTATGCAGGTTACTTTTTTAAGGGCGTAGCCCATAGCTCCTCTTATCATTGAGCCTGTGAAGTAGGAGGGTTTATGCGTGGTATTAATGTTTACTGTTATTTTATAGTATTTCATCTCTTCCCTATTTTTAAACTATTTTAACTAAAAAATATTAATGATTATATAACAAGGGAGAGACAAATTCTCTCTAATTAACACTCTTTTTAAGAAAATTTTAATGCGTTCACAATCTATATTTTACGCTATAATTTGATATGAAATTTTACCGTATCTATATAGAATTAACAAATATTTGTGGACTTCGTTGCTCTTTTTGTCCGACCAAAGAGCTACCCAATGAGACGATGAGTTTAGAGTTTTTTGAATCCATTATCATACAGGCTAAAGAGTTTACTAATGAGATTGCTTGTCATGTGGTAGGCGACCCTTTGACCCTATCTAATCTAAAAGAGTATTTGGATATTATCCACCGTTATAAGATGCGTACGATGCTAACCACTTCTGGTTACTTTATGAAAAAACATAGTTATGATACACTATTTCACCCTTGTGTAAAGCAGATTAATATCTCTCTAAACGCATTTAATAAAAATGATACCTCTTTTTCATTTGAGCAGTATATGCAACCAATTTTATCTTTTTGTCACGAAAAAATCAGACGTAAAGAGGAGAGTTTTATCAATCTTCGTATGTGGAATCTTGATGAGGTTATGAGTGAGAAGAGCTTTAATTTAGAGCTTTTTAATAGGTTAAATAGTGAATTTGGAGTAGATATAAAACTAGAGGAGTTAAATCCCAAAGAGAAAAAAAATATACGTTTGGACTATAAAGTACTATTGCATTTTGATAACTATTTTGAGTGGCCATCTCTAGCCAATAAAAATTATGGTCATGGAAGATGTCAAGGTTTAAGCTCTCATATCGGTATATTGGCTGATGGTAGAGTAGTCCCATGTTGCTTGGATAATGATGCTATAATGGAATTGGGAGATTTGAAAATAGAATCATTAGATGAGGTACTACATGGAGAAAGAGCTATCTCCATAAGAGAGGGATTTAAACAAGGCATATGTTCAGAAGAGATGTGTATGAAATGCTCCTATAAGAGTAGATTTAATTAGTTATTTAAAAATCTCATAAGAGAGAGTATCTCTATTTTTCTGTAGATATTTAAATGCCTCTTCACTCAAAGAGAAATGAGACATAATATATTGTATCTTAAGAGTATACATACCAAATATAGGATTTTCAGTAATGAAATCTCTTTTGTTCTCTCTAAAATGAAGTATCTCCTCTAAATGAATATCTTGTTTATCACTTTTGCAGTGAATTAGAAGTACTTCTCTATCTTTTTTAGCAACAAAATGGATATTTTTATTGTAACTACCTTTCTCTTTGGCATAATCCCAAAGGGTATACCCATCTTGTTTATACTTTTTATAGACTTTGTTTTTATACTCTTCGTTATCAATAGTCTCTTGTTGAACATTTTGTATAGCTACAAGTAACTCTTTGTCTCCTAGAATTTTTCTATTCCATAAAATCTCTCTCTTCTCTTTTTTAGCTCCTCTCTCTTCTCCCAATGTAGTTGTATCTAGCCATAAAAAATATTTTCTTTTAAGCCATTTTAGTTTTAGTAATATTTTATTTAACTCTTTTTTCTCTATACCAAAGTATTGTGCAATCTGTGAACTATTAATGGTAATTGGAGAGATAGTAATTTCATTTGTTTGAGGTACTTTTGACATTCGTTTCTCCTTATAGTTTTATTGTTTTAATATTTTATAACAACAGAGTAAATGCTTATCTTAAATAGATACTAATTTTGGAGACAAAGTCTATTTTAAGCTGTTTCTCCCACATCATTTAATTATAAAAAGTAATTGTGTAGTTAATTTTGTGTTTTTATATTTTTAAAGAAATAATTTTATAAATTATATGTGATATATCTATAGAACATGCTAAGATTCTTTATAAATTAAATAGGGAGCATAACTGTTTTGATAAAAAAAACTATATTGATACTGCTCTTTTTGGCTTTTTGGGTTTCTACCCTCTCTGCTCAAAAAGATAACTATCTAAAATCTACAAATTTAAAGGGTAACACCCTTACTCTGACATTCAAATATAAAGTTGATAATGTTAAGTTTTTTACCTTTAAACATAAAGGTATTATAAAATATGTTTATGATATTAAAAATGCTGTATTACCACATACATTAAGTATTAAAGATTATAAATATGCTGGTGTAAGTGCATTTAAAATGGGGCAATTTTCAAAAAACTATCTACGTGTGGTTATTGAATCTAAATATAGTAACTATAATACCTATGCCATTCATGGAAAAAACTTACTCTTTAAATTACCCAAAGTAAAAAAGGCTAAGTCAATTATACCTAAAGGCAAAGGCAAAAAGATAGATAAAAACTCTCCTCGTATTGTTATTGATGCAGGTCATGGTGGTTATGATATTGGAGCTTCACATGGCAAGATTAGAGAAAAAGATATTACTCTACCATTAGCATTGAAACTAGAAAAAGAGTTGAGATATCGAGGCTATAAGACATACATGACTAGAAAAACAGATAAACATCTCTATCTATATGAGAGAACGGATTATGCCAATAAAAAAAAGGGAAATATATTTATTTCATTACATATGAATGCCTCACCCAAAAGAAAACATAGAAATTATCTATATAAAGGGATAGAGATTTTTTATTTGAGAGGTAAAAGTAAAAGAAAACGCTATGCTGATAGACGTATCTATACAGGAGATTGGAAAAAGAAAAAATCTTATCTTTTAGCAAAAAAAATTAAAAAGAGTATGCTACTTTCTGTAAGAAAAAAACATATTGTTTTAGACAAAGGAGTCAAACAGAATAATTTTTGGGTTCTTCGTGGAACTAAAATGCCTTCGATTCTTATCGAAAATGGATATATCAGTGATAAATATGAGGGCAGACGATTAAAGACAAATGCTTATCAAAATCTTTTGATTAAAGGGATTGCTAATGGTATAGACAGATATTTTAATAAGAAGTAAAAAATAGGAGATGCAATCTATATATGCTATACTACGAAAAAATTTTACAAAGTGATTATACAATATGGATAAAAGAACAAAATCAGGATTTATCGCTGTAGTAGGACGACCCAACTCTGGCAAGAGTACACTTCTCAACTTCTTGGTGGGTGAGAAACTTGCTATGGTTTCAAAAAAGGCTCAAGCGACTAGAAAGCGAATGAATATTATTGTGATGCATAACGAACATCAGCTTATTTTTGTTGATACTCCAGGTATTCATAAAAAAGAGCGTCTGATTAATGAGTTTATGTTAGAAGAGGCATTAAAAGCGATGGGGGATAGTGATTTGATACTATTTTTAGCTCCTATCACGGATAGATTAGATGAGTATAAGAAGTTTTTAGCACTTAAAGAGAGTCAACGAGTTAAACATATTGTTCTGTTGACCAAGATGGACCATGTACCTCAAGGAAAGATTTTAGAGAAGCTTGGAGAGTATCAGAAGTATCAAGATAGATTTGAAGCTATTATCCCTTTTTCTGTCAATAAAAAAGTAGGGAAAAAGGCACTACTTGATGAGGTAGTGAAGTATCTACCAGAGTCTCCAGCTCTATTTGATACTGATATTACTACTACAGAGTTTGTTCGTGATATATACAAAGAGTTGATTCGTGAATCTATTTTTGAGAATCTATCTGATGAGATTCCTTATGAATCAGATGTAACAATTGAGAAGATTGATGAAGATAAAGAGATGGATAGAGTCTATGCTACTATTATTGTAGAAAAAGAGACCCAAAAAGGGATTATTGTAGGGAACAGAGGAGAGGGGATTAAACGTGTTGGAAAAACAGCACGACAACAACTTGAACTCTTTTCAGGTAAAAGAATCTACTTGGATTTACATGTAGCTGTTAAGAAAGGGTGGAGTAAATCACGTGGAGGATTAGAAGATATGGGCTATATATTTTAATACTAAATAACGCTAAATAACTATAAAATCTCCTATATATTAATATTAACATATAATGTTGTATTAATATATATACTTAAGAAAACTATCAAATTAATCCCAAATAGTAAGCCATAATTAATTATGTTGTCAATATAATTTATTTTTATCTTAAAAAGGAGTGGTAGATTAAAAATATGTCAACAGAAATTATTGACCCTAGAATTAAAAAATATAAAAATATTATCACCATTAACCCTTATATTAATAGTTATTACGAATATAAGAATCAAGAGTTTAAAAAGTTTGATAAATTACTATATGATGATAAACAGTTTACAATCTCTTTTGTGGCAAACAAGGATTTGATTATAGCCTCTTTGGATATTGGTTATGATATTGATGAAGAGGAGATAGAAGATACTGTTTATATGAAAGCCTATGAAGAGTTAGGCTTAGATGAAGAGAAAGAGTACTCTATCTATCATCAAAAAGCAGATAATGATAAGGACTCTTCTATATATAATGTTTTTATTTCAGAACCTGAAATTATAGATTCTCATTTTGATACTATTACAGAAGAGATAAAATACATTGATTTATTGATACCAGCACCTCTTCTATATGGTACACTTTATAATAATAATATTCTCGAAAATAGAGATGCCCACTGTTATATCTATTTTACTGCCGAGGATACATTTGTAACAGTATATAAAGATGGAAAGTTTATCTACTCTAAATCTATTGAGTTCTCATTAGAACAGATTTACGATAAATATTGTGCTTTGGTCGGAGAGAAGATTGACAAAGAGGAGTTTTTTGAAATATTAGAATCAGAGGGTTTAAAAACTACAAATACAATCTATCAACAAAATCTTATGAAGCTTTTTGGAGAGATTTTTTTAAATATAAATGATATTATTATCTATACTAAACGTGCTTTTAATATTCCACATATTACAAAACTATTTTTAGGTTCTGTTAATGCTCCGATTATAGGTTTAGGAGATTATGGATACAACTATTTAGGAATTCCTACATTTAATTTGGATTTTAATTTTGATATTAAAAATGATGAGTGGTATGTAGACCAACTCCAATATTTTATGGTCAAATCAGGTTTAGATTATCTTGAGGGTTCTAATAATATTGTTAATATTAGTAGTTATCCTAGACCACCAATCTTTGTCAAACGTTCAAGTGGTCAGTTTCTATTATCTATAGTTGGAGCGTCACTCTTGGCTATTGGATTGCCTTTGGGGTATCTAGTCCCATCTTATACCAATGAAGCATATAATTTAAAGTTAAATACAGATAAGCAAAAACTCACCAAAGAGGTAAATAGATACAAGAAGATATTGAGTGATAAACAGTCCATTATAAAATCAGAGAAGAAAAAGTTAAAAGAGCTTAACTCTATTTTTGACTCCAAAGCAAAGACTCTAACCTCTATCTATCAAAAAAAGGTTAACTACAATTTTAAATCTAATTTCTTATATATTTTTGCTAGAGATTTAAAAAAGTTTAAAGTACATGTAGAGAGAATAGAGTCAAAAGATGATACGTTTACGCTACATCTATTGAGTACTGATGAGAAAGCTATTACAAAATATATTAAATTTATATCAAGTGAGTACTCATTGATGATTGATAGTATCAATATAGAGCGTATTGAGATAGATGATAAAGATAAGTTTTATCGTGGAGTATTAAAGGTGGCGTACAGATGAAAGCATGGATTAACCTATTAAACAGTTTAGATGATTTTTTTGGAGCAAAGAGTGATAATGAGAAGTGGATGCTTATAGGAATGGTATTTATTGTTATTGGCTATCTCTCTTATAGCCTCTTTCTCCCTTATGCCCAAGATAAGTATAATGAGTCTGTTCGTAAAAAAAACTCTCTTCAGAAGTCTATCCTTAGCAGTAAACAGTATCTACAAGGTATTACCGTATCTGGAGATAGAGATTTCTATATTAAAAAATATGATAATGATATAGCTAATCTAAAAAAATCTGTAACTACGGTACATGACAAGATAACTTTTATCTCAAGCTCATTAGAGGAGTTGTCTCCATTAATGTTTAATAAAGAGAGTTGGTCAAATTTCTTGAATTCAATTACCAAACAGGCAAAAGCTCAAAAGGTCAAGATTGATTATATAGAAAACTCTTATGTAGATAATAAGGGTAGTTTTGGGCATGTTTTACAGATTGCTGTTGGGTGTAATGGAAGCTATAAAAATATTGTTAAATTTTTAAATAGACTTGAAAAAAATGTGTTAGTAACGGATATTTATGGCTCATCTATATATCTCAATGCAGACCATACACGCGTTGTATCTGATATTAATATATCTGTATGGGGGATTAACCACTAATGAAAAAGATAGTTATAGTTTATACTCTTACTCTTTACTTTTTGTACTCATATTCTCTCTCTCCAAAGGAGATAACAAAGATGATTTCCAAGATAAAAGAGGAGAGAGTGGGTATCTCTATTACAAAATTAGATACTACCTCTAATCCATTTATTATTGTTCAAGCTAAAAAAGAGGAGAACCTAACCAAAGGTGCTAAAAAAGTTCCTCATATATATATTCCACCAGTTATTGTAGAGCCTACTTATAGACTTGATGCCATACTCAATCATGCTGTATTTATCAATAAAAAATGGTATAAAAAAGGTTCAAAAATAGGGGAATATAGAGTTATCTATATTGGTAAAAAGAGTGTGGTCTTAAAAAGTCCAGAGAAGAAGAAAAAAACACTCTATTTAAAAAAGAAAAAATATATAAAGTTACACTAAGGAAATATTATGATTTATTTAACAAAGAATTTTAAAATTCTATTACTTGTTGGATTATTGTCTCTATTGACAACAACTTCAGCAAAAGCAAACTCTTGTCAATCTCAACTCTTTACAGCTACATTAAACTCTGCTCTAACGATTGCAGATGTTATTGAAAATTTGGCTGATGAGTGTGGTTTGACACTAATTGTAAAAGATAGTGAAGCAAAAAAAAGGTTATCAAATAAGCTCTATTATGTAAAATTAAATAATGCCTCTTTAGATGAGTTTCTTGATAATATTTTAGTGGAAAATGATATATCATATAAATTAGAAGATTCAATATTGAAAATCTCCTATCTAAATACAAAAACATTTAAATTGAATTATATATCAGGAGATAGAAAGGGAAAAAGTAATGCACATGTAACAATTGCTAACTCTGGAAAAGCATCATCAGGTGGAGGGAGTTCAGGAGGAAGTGGAGGTTCCAGTGGAGGTGGCTCAAAGACAGGTGTCTCTATTGAGAGTTCTGATGATTTTACCTTTTGGTCAAAAATAGAAAAAGAGATATATGCACTTTTGAATAGACCAGAAGATAGCTATAAAGCACCAACGCCGATTATAAATCCTGAAGCAGGAATGATTACCGTTACAGGTACAGCAAAGCAGATAGATAGAGTATCTATCTATATTGATGAGTTAACACGTCAGCTAAAGAGTCAAGTTCTGATTGATGTTCAGATTTTAAGTGTAACATTTGATGATAGCTCTACAACAGGTGTGGATTGGAGTCAACTCTATAATTTCCAAAATGTAACGATAAATACAGCACAGATATTAGAAAACAATATAGGTTCAATTAGCTCAGCAGGGGGAGATAATGGTGGCAAGAGTGGAGGTGCTATTGTTACTGATGGTTCGGTAAAAATCAATAATATTGTTAAGTTTTTAAAGACACAAGGAGATGTAAAATCTATCTCTAATCCAAAAATCTTAACGCTCAATAACCAACCAGCACTTATCTCTGTGGGAAATGAACTCTTCTATAAGATTCAATCAACCTCTATTTTACAGGGGTCAGCAGGAGGAGGTTCTCAACAGACAGGAGAGACTATTGATTCTGTTTTTGCAGGTATTTTGTTGGATATTACTCCTGAAATATCAGAAGATGGTTTAGTAACTCTAAAGATTAATCCATCTATATCTGATACATTAAATACAGTTGAACGTAGTGGAGATGGTTCTCGAAACATACCACCAGATTTATCACGAAAGCAGATTTCATCAGTTGTTACAGTACAGAATGGAGAGCATGTGATTTTGGGAGGATTAATCTCATCTAAATCGGGTACAAAAATATCCAAAGTACCTCTGCTTGGAGATATTCCACTATTAGAGCATCTCTTTAAACGTGAAGTAAATATAAAAAATGTTGATGAGTTGGTTTTGATTATTACACCACATATTATGAAAAATAAGAGTGACTTATCATTAGAAGATTTAGGGTACAAAAAGTTACATTATGAGTAGTCAATACGAAACGTTAAAAAACATTTTTATTGATAGTGTTGAGAGAGATGCTTATGTTGAGTTGGAGTCTGCAAAGTATAATTATAAACTATTGGAGAGTAGTTTAGATAAACCTCTTAAGATGCTTCTACTCTTTGGTAGACCAGGGACTGGCAAGAGTATGCTTCTAAACAAGCTCTATCATAACCTAAAAGAGAGTCGTGAGATATTCTATTTTGAAGCTCCTATTTTGAGTGAAAAGGAGTTTCTAAGAGATATTACCGAATCCATCTCTTCACAAAAAATTCCTCAAAATATGAGAGTAAATTTTGATGCTCTATTGAAATATTGTCGTAGTATCAAAGGGAAAAGAGAGATTATCTTTCTCTTAGATGAGTGTCAACTATATAGTGAATCTCTTATGGAGAAGATACGACTCTTGTCAGATACTCGTGTGGTTAAATTTGTTATTACACTACACAAAACAGACAATGAAGAGATTATTGCCAAAGAGCATTTCAAGACACGTATTTGGGAGGTAGTAGAGATGAAGAGTGCTACTGTAGAGGATTTGGAGATATATATTAGAAAAAAGATGGTTAAAAAAGGATTTATGGAAGTTGCAAACATGTTAAGAAAAAAAGATTTTAAATATATATACTCTCATACTTTAGGAAATTTTAGAGAGACCAATAAGTATCTCTATACTGTTTTTGATATTTATCAATATTATGATGAGGTAGAGTCTCATAAACTATCAACCAAAAGATTTTCCAAAAAAATTTTAGAGATGGCTGCTTTACGATTAGGATATATTCATGAGTAAGATACGAAATTTAGAACAGCAGTGGAAAACCTACAGAGCTAAAAAGATAATTAAACCTATACTCTCTATATCGGCACTCTATGCTTTGGGTGCAGGTGGTTATTACGCTTTTTTAAAAAGGGATTTTATTATTAGTAGTATGGTTTCCAATAAAGAGACGTTGGTTAAGCCTACTCCAGTAGTATCCATTGTAGAGAAAAATATTACTAAAAATGAGGTTGTAGAGAAAGATATAAATAGTAGTATAGATAAGAAGATAGTAGTAAAAGAAGAGCCGATTAAAACAGTAGAAGAGATGTTATTAAAGCCTGTTATACCTATTATAGATATGGATATAGAGAAAAGAGCTATTGTTCATCATCATAAAGCCAAAAAAGAGTCAACTTTAGTTCAGGCAAGACCATCAAAATTATTAACAGCAAAAGAGCTATCCAAAATAAAAATAGTTGATAACAATACTAATGTACGTGATACTACACGATTAAAGAGAATTCATCTTCATACAACTTCTAAAAACTATATAGAGACGATAAAGAGAAAATTTTATAAGAGTAAGAGTTCAAGAGATGCACTGCTATTAGCCGAGGCATTTTATAGAGAGCATCACTATAGAGAGTCTGAAAAGTGGGCATTAGAAGCAAATAGATTAAACTCTAACTTAGATGAGAGTTGGATTATTTTCGCAGAGTCCAAAGCACAACTTGGTAGAAGAGATGAGGCAATTAATATTTTAGCTATGTATTATAAAAAGAGTAAATCGGCTAAAGCTAGAGCTGTAATAGAGAAGATAAAAAGGGGTAAATTATAATGAAACTACTCTCTACTCTACTTCTAACAACGATATTTCTATTTTCATCAAATATATCAAACTTATATAAATTGTATGAAAAACAGGAGTATGACAAAGCGTGTGATTATGCACATAAATACTTCTATAAAAAACAAAACAGAGATTCACAGAACTACTTGACCCTTTATGGACTCTCATGTTTGGAGACAGATAATATAGCTAGAGTGGCTATACCAATGACAAGATTAACTAAATCTAAAGATGCTAGAGCTAATGCTAGTTATTTTGGAACAATACTATTACAAAAACAGCTTTTGTATCAAGCATTAATGGATAAAAAGCCTTTAGTAGAGCTACATCTACCTACAACAGATTTTATTATCTCCAAGATATTTAACCTCTTTGTAAAAGAGAAATATATGTTAGAAGATAATATATACAGATTTAAAGATGGAGATAAAATCTATCAACTCTATATAAAAAGAGCTAAAAGAAATCATCAATATATGGTTATAGATATATATAAAGATGATAAATTTACCAAACGATACCAATATAGATAGGAGATAAAGTGCAAAAGATTATAGATTTATTGATAAAAGAGAACGCTTTAGATGAGAATAAATTAAAACTTTTTATTAACAAATATGGAGAGAGTAAATTAACCATTGGAAACCTTATAAAAGTAAGATTAATCAATAGAGAAGAGATGGAGATTCTCTTAAATAGAGAGTTACGTATGCATAATCTAACAATGAAAGAGTTGGAGTCTATCTCTGGTATTGATACCACAGACCTATTGAAACGTCAAGCCAAAGATGCCAATATGGAGTATATGGATATACGAGGTGTAGAGATAGATTTAAAACTGCTAAAACGTCTACCTCTAAAGCAGTTAGTTAAATATAAGGTTTTACCTCTATATGTAGAAGATAATAAAGTAACCGTTGCATTCTCTAATGCCAATGATTTTGAAGCACGAGGAGCAATTGAGCGTTTTTTTCATGGAAAAATCATGTTTCCAGTTCTCTCTAGGGTAGAGATGATAGAGGAGATTTTAGGTCAACTGCATACCGAAGAGAGAGTAGAGGAGTTTACTGAGAATATCAAACAAGATTTAGAGCAGGGTGGAAATGAGAAGGTAGATGAAAAAGCACTTCCTGCTGTTGTACAGTTAATAGATTTGATTTTAGAAGAGGCGATAGCCAAAGGAACAAGTGATATTCATATAGAGGCTACAGAACACTACTGTTTGGTACGTTATAGAATAGATGGTATTTTACAAGAGTATTTTAGAATGGAACAGGGGATATTCTCTCCTCTCTCTTCACGAATGAAGCTATTATCTAATCTTGACATTGCAGAGAAGAGAAAACCACAAGATGGACGTTTTACCAAGATAGTACATGGAAGTGTTTATGACTTTAGGGTCTCTACGCTACCAACTCTTTTTGGAGAGTCGATAGTTATGAGGATTTTGGATAAATCAAAATCAATGGTCAAGCTAGAAGATGCAGGTATGAACAAAATCTCTTATGAGAAGTTTATCAAAGGTATTCACTCCCCTTATGGTATTGTTTTGGTTACAGGACCTACAGGGTCAGGTAAGACAACCACACTCTATGGAGCATTAAATGAGATTAAATCGGTAACTGATAAGACAATTACAGTAGAAGACCCTGTGGAGTACCAAATGGAGGGTATTCAGCAGGTTCAGATTAATAAAAATGCAGAACTTGATTTTCCCGATGCATTGCGTTCTATTTTGCGACAAGACCCTG
>JALSOO010000056.1 GCA_026986355.1 Campylobacteraceae bacterium
GATAAGACAATTACAGTAGAAGACCCTGTGGAGTACCAAATGGAGGGTATTCAGCAGGTTCAGATTAATAAAAATGCAGAACTTGATTTTCCCGATGCATTGCGTTCTATTTTGCGACAAGACCCTGATAAGATTATGATTGGGGAGATTCGAGACCAAGAGACACTGCGTATTGCTATTCAAGCAGCTTTGACAGGTCACTTAGTTCTATCTACTCTGCATACCAACTCTGCTATTGCCTCTATTGGGCGTATGTTAGATATGGGAATTGAGTCTTATCTTATATCAGGTGCATTAGTAGCAATTCAAGGTCAGCGACTTGTTAGAAAAATATGTCAAAACTGTAAAGAAGAGGCTACTTTATCTCCTAAACTATATGAAGATATAAAAAAGTATGTTCCAAAAGATGCTATATTTTATGAAGGAAAAGGTTGCCCTCTATGTAATGATTCAGGATATACAGGTAGAGAGATGATTTCAGAAGTCTTGGTTATATCAGAGATTATGTCAACGATGATTGCCAATGGAGCATCAAAAGAGCAGTTGCAGATTCAAGCAGACAAAGAGGGGTTCTTCTCTATGTTTCAAGATGGTATCCAAAAAGCATTAGCAGGTAAGACAACAGCCAAAGAGATTATAAGAGTGGCACGTTGATGAAATATTTTCGTGTAACTGTTATATCAAAAGGTAAAAAACGTACAGAGGTTGTAGAAGCTAGTAATAAGATACAAGCTATAAGAGTAGCTAAACAACGTTTTCCTAAAGAGAGAGTACAAAAAGCAGTAGAGACATCTGCTCCAAGTGGGGCTAAATTAGATGAGATGGTAAAAGGTATCAAAAAGTCATTTGAACCTAAAATTAACTTAAATAGTAAAATATCAGCAATACGCCAGATAGCCGTTATGACCGATGCAGGTATCTCTATCCATGATGCGATTACAGAAGTTGCTGTAAATACAGAAAATCCAAAATTAAAACACATCTATCAAACAATGGGAAATGATATTAACTCTGGGAAATCTATCGCAGACTCTATTGAACCCTACAAAGAGGAGTTTGGTCATGTAGCAATAGCAATGACCAATCTAGGGGAGAAGACAGGAAATATATCAGGTTCATACCATAAATTAGCCGATATTCTTGAAAATATTCGTGATAATGTCAAAAAATTTAAAAAAGCCATTCGTACACCACTTATAACCTTTGCAGCGATGGGGGTTGCTTTTACCATTTTGATTATGGTAGTCGTCCCAAAATTCAAAGAGATGTTTGAACGTTTTGATTCTGCTTTACCTATACCTACTCAAGTTTTACTTTTTTTAGAGCATATGTTAAATAGTTATGGTTTATATATTTTAGGTGGTTTAATTTTAATGGTTTATGGGTTACTTCACTACTATAAAAGTGATAAAGATTTTAAATACAAAGTAGATAAGATTTTAGTACACCCAAAATTTTATCTTATTCATAAAGTCATTTTCTTCTCCTCTATGCACCAATATACTCTAGTATTTGGAGAGTTGGTAAAATCAGGTATCCCTGTATCAGAAGCCTTGGACACAGCTGTTGGTATGGTAACAAACTCCTATATAAAAGAGAAACTTCTAACGGTCAATGCCAATATCGGTAGAGGTGTATCTCTATCTGATGCATTCGAGCAGACTGAACTCTTTGAAAATATGCTTTTGCAAATGATTAGAGCAGGAGAACAGGGAGGGCAACTTGATGCGATGCTTGGAAAGGTAACAGACTATTATGATGCACGTTTCCAAGACCTTATTGATAACCTTGCTGCCTATATAGAGCCAATTATGCTCTTTTTTATCGCTGGTTTAGTTCTTTTGATGGCACTGGGTATATTTATGCCAATGTGGGATTTAGGTAAAGCTGTTAAGTAGATTATTCTTTACTTTAATAAAATTTAACTATAATTTCAAAATTTTATTAAAAGGGAAAAATTGAAAAAATTGTTACTGGTACTCTTATGTACATTTATCTTTACAGAGGTGGGATTGGCTTCTAATTATAATAATAAGCATCTTCATCAGATTTACAAAAAGGTTGCTAAAAAGACAAATATTAATAAGAGAGCGTTGAGAAAAGCTTTCTCTTATTATATTAAAAATAGGAGAAAGAAATCGCTATCTTCAAAATATCTTGCTATTGCTGATTATACAAAAACAGCTAGACATAAACGATTATACATTATTAACCTAAAAAATGGAAAAGTTTATCGTCATAAGATTGCTCATGGAAAACGTTCAGGTTGTATAGGTGGTAAAGTAAGGCACTCAAGCAATAGACGAGGTTCATTTATGACTCCTTATGGTTTCTTTAAAATAGGGTCTCATATAGGAAAAACAAATAAAAAGCATTATCGTTATCTTCGGGTAAAAGGATTACAATGGAGCAATCGAAAAGTTGGGTATCCTATACGTAAAGGTGGCAGAGATATTATTGTACACCCTGCAAGTTATGTCCGATATGGAGGAAGAAGTCATGGTTGTTTCTCTATTGAACGTAAAGATATGTGGGTTGTGTTTAAACAATTGAAAAATACACTTTTTTACAGTTATACTGGTAGACGAGCGTAAAAATAATAACGATTCATTATGAGCTAATAAGCATTCAGATAGAATTTCAAAAAATAATTATTAAGGTTATCTTATGTCCGTTAAATGTGCATTTTTATTCGCAGGTCAAGGCTCTCAATCTATAGGAATGGGAAAAGATTTTTTTGAAAATTCAGAAGTAGCAAAGGCGATTATAGCAGATGCTACTGCTAGAACAGGTATTGATTTTGAAAAGCTTCTCTTTGAAGAGAATAATGATTTAGGTCAAACAGAGTTTACACAACCTGCTATTTTGTTGGTTGCTATGATTGCTCATAGACTTTTTACAGATGCTATTGATATAAAACCTACATTAAC
>JALSOO010000057.1 GCA_026986355.1 Campylobacteraceae bacterium
AGATAAACCATTAGCTTGTAATATCTTATATGCACAGAGTGGTTATAGTCAAGTGGTCAAAGATGCGTGTGAAGCAGGTGCTAATATGATTATCACAGGTGCAGGACTACCTTTAACTATGCCAGAATCTGCCAAAGATTATCCTGATGTTGCGTTAATTCCTATTGTATCTACAGCAAAAGCACTTAGAATTTTATGTAGAAGATGGAAAAAGACACACAATAGATTACCAGATGCTGTAATTGTTGAAGGTCCTTTAAGTGGTGGACATCAAGGCTTTAAATATGATGAGTGTTTTAAGCCTGAAAATCAACTAGAGTCAATTCTACCTCCAGTAGTTGAAGAGGCTAAAAACTGGGGTTCAATGCCTGTTATTGCAGCAGGTGGAGTTTGGAATCATGATGATATTCAGAAGATGTTAGATTTAGGTGCTGATGGCGTACAGATGGGAACACGATTTATTGGTACAGTAGAGTGTGATGCAAGTCAAGTGATGAAAGAGATAATCATAGAAGCAAGAGAAGAGGATATAAAACTCTTTAAATCTCCTGTTGGTTATCCTGCTCGTGGTGTCAAGAGTCAACTTCATGCTAATATAGAGGCTGGAACTGCTCCTAAAGTAGCTTGTATTTCAAATTGTGTTGCACCATGTAATCGTGGAGTAGAAGCAAAAATCGTAGGCTACTGTATCGCTGATAGACTTAGCGATGCTTATGATGGAATTAAAGAGAGTGGATTATTTTTTACTGGTGCTAATGGTTATAGACTTAAAGAGATTATAACGGTAAAAGAGCTTATGGATAAGTTAATGAATGGAGAAGAAGATTCTTAGTAGAATATTTTTAATACTTTTTTTCTCTATCTCATTTTCAAATACTATTTTTGCAAATGCTTTTGTCAAGAGTAAGATTCGTTTAGGAGAGCTAAAGTTAACATTTGAGTCAGATATAGATAGAGTAACATATTTTAAACTACCTCAATCAGATGGAACATCAAAATATGTATATGATATTTATGGAGCAACCTTGCCTTTGGGCAAAGGTATATCTCATCATACATTTAGAACCATAGAATCTTTTAGAATGGGTCAACACACACCAACTGTCTTACGGGTTGTTATCAAATCGAAAGAGAAAGATTTAAATAGATATGAGTATAGTGGTAAAAATCTATTTATCCCTCTAATCTATGGTTTAAAATCTACTCCCTCTAAAAATAGAGAGAAATCTTCTATAAAAGAAGAGTCTATTTTAGATAAGATAACTGCTCCTAAAAAAGAGCAAAAAGTAGCTATACCCACTATTAAAAGAGATAAGATAGATATTAGAAAGAAAATTATAGTTATTGATGCAGGACATGGTGGAAAAGATACAGGTGCTATCTGTTGTGCTGATAGACAAGAGAAAAAAGTTGTTCTATCTGTAGCATTAAAATTAAAAAGATTATTGGAAAAAGAGGGTTATAAAATCTATATGACACGCGATGATGATACCTTTGTGAAATTACCAAAACGAACAGAGTTTGCCAATGATAAGAGAGCTGATATTTTTGTATCTATTCACGCCAACGCAGCACCAAATAAGAGTGTAAGAGATATTTTTAAAGGTTTGGAGGTCTATTATCTCTCTCCTGCAAAGACAGAGAGAGCAAAAAAAGCTGCTGAAAAAGAGAATGCTGTGATGTTTGAGGGGAAAGATTTATATACAAAAAATGCATATCTATCTCTACTAAATAGAGAAAAGATAGTAGAGTCACACAAGTTAGCATTAGATGTAAGTAAAAAGATGGTCTCAACAATAGAAACTTCTTTTGGGGCTGTATCAGATAGTGGTGTAAAGACAGCAAACTTTTGGGTATTAGTAGGGGCTCAAATGCCTGCAATTTTGGTAGAGACAGGATATATAACCCACCCAAAAGAGGGAGAAAACCTTATGAATAACTACTATCAAACTCTATTAGCTAAAGGTATAGCAGATGGAATTGATAGCTATTTGAGTTATTATAAATAATGGAATTACAAATTTATTTATGAGGCTCTACTTAACTCTATCTATCATAGAGTCTACTTTCTCTTTTATGCTTATATAGTCTGCTAAGCTATCAGAGATAAATGTGTAGTTCTCTTTATCGCTCTCTACAATAGTATCATTACTATCTACAAATAGCAGAGTTGG
Source organism: Campylobacteraceae bacterium (assembly GCA_026986355.1). Taxonomy (GTDB): domain Bacteria; phylum Campylobacterota; class Campylobacteria; order Campylobacterales; family Sulfurovaceae; genus UBA1140. The sequence goes on from JALSOO010000057.1 coordinate 2,175, forward strand.
AATATTTTTAGATTTTATACTATTAGTTAGAGTATTATGTACTATCTTGTCATCTGATTTATCTAGCAAAATACACTTATAACTCTCAATATCTATAGTTCTTTTTAAATCATCTACACTCTTAGCAATATCTACAGAGTAGTTCAATTTATTTAAAATTGCTGAAATTATCTTTGCCTCGGTTGTTGTTCGTTTATATAGAAGTATATCTTTTTTATTACTACTTTTAACTCCTTTTGATTTTGGGAAAAATATATTTAATATCTCGATAAATCTATCTAAATTAATCGGTTTAGAGATATACTCGTCCATTCCTTCTGATAAAAAACGTTCTCTATCGCCTTTGAGTGCATTAGCTGTTACTGCGATAATAGGTGTATGCTCTAAATTCTCTTGTTTCTCATACTCAATAATTTTTTTGGTGGCATCAATACCATTTAAGATAGGCATCTGTATATCCATAAATATAACATCATAAATAGTACTATTGGATATATATCTATCTAATCCCTCTTGCCCATTATTAGCACAATCTGAACTAATTCCCATATTTTTTAGAGTATGTTGTATCATCTTCTGATTGATAGGGTTGTCTTCGACAACTAGTGCATGAATATTATTAAATAGTTTCTCTTTTTTATTTACTTTTTTACTATTTTTTTTATCTGATATAAGATTAAATTGTTGTAGTGATGTTCTAACTTTAGTAAAGGTAATTGGCTCATACATGACATGAAGAAAATCAAAATTTAACTGCTGTAGCTCATGATGTCTATTTAATTTTACAACCAATACAATTTTGCTAGTTGTATGATATAGTCGTATAATTTCTTGAAACTCTTTTATATCTATATTGTCATAATGGATATAGAGTATATCTATATTGCGTGTGTAAGATTCAATACACTCTTGAAAGGTAAAAAAACGTCTTATTGCTATATGGCTATAGCTAGAGAGATAATTCTCTAAAAATTGGTCTGAATATCTTTTTTGAACAGTAGAAGGTGCGTAAATTGATATATTCATTGGTCTCTCCTTATTATTTTTTTTAGATTCTATATCTTTTTTTGTTAGATTTAATGTAAAAGAGAATGTTGAACCTTTTCCTATAAGACTATCTAAAATCAATGCTCCACCTAATCGGTTTACAATATTAGATGATATAGTAAGTCCTAAACCTGTACCTCCATACTTTCTAGCAGTAGTACTATCTGCTTGAGTAAAGGCATTAAAGACTTTAGATTTATTCTCTTCTGATATACCAATTCCTGTATCTTTTACAGAGAATTTAACTGATATAGTATCATCTACACTCTCTAACGCTTCAATAGTGACAATAATAGAGCCATTTTTATCTGTAAATTTAATAGCATTAGATATTAGATTAATAAGAACTTGTTTTATTTTAGATGGGTCACTCTGTAAGCGAAGAGATAATAGTTTTGGGTCAATCCATAGTGCAAAATCTATCTCTTTTTTTGAAGCATTCGCACTATATGATTCAATTACACTCTCAAACTCCTCTATTGGGTCAAAAAATATCTCTTCTAAGATTAAACTCCCATTCTCTATCTTTGATATATCAAGAATATCATTAATAATAGAGAGTAAATCCTCTGAACTATTCTTGATAATATCTATAAATCCACTCTGTTGAGAGGTTAATTTAGTAGATTTAATAAATTTTGTAAAACCAATAATCCCATTAAGAGGTGTACGAATCTCATGTGACATATTTGCTAAAAATCTACTCTTGGTCTCATTGGCTTTTTCTGCCATCTCTCTAGCATCTTGCAACTCTGCAAAACTATCTACTATAAAGGAATAAAGCTTACTCTCCTCTCTACTCTTTTTAATCTTGTTTAATTCACTGATTCTATCATCACTAATATACTCCTCTATCTCTCTATAAAAAATTTCTAAATCTTCTCTGTTGGCTTTAAACTTTTTTATAGAATATACTATTTGAACTATTACCATTGATACAACTATAAATACTGTACTAAAAAGAGTAGAAATTTCAAAAAAGTTATAATGGCTATATGTTCCTCGTAATATATAGATAGAAGCTATAACAAGAGTTATAATAGATAGATATAAAATTAATTTTGATAAGATGGAAACTCTATTCATATAGATACCTTTATTATTTTAATATAGATTTTATTATATCTTATAGATATATAAATTAATATTATTTTAATGTAAAAATATTATCAACTTTATCAAAAAAAAATAATTAATGTGATAAAATACGCATTCCAAAATTCTTGCTCATTTTTTGGATAGTCAATTGACTAAGCGAAATGGGCTACTAAACCAAAAGGAACACAATGAACAACTATGAAACACTGTATGTACTTAAACCTACACTTACAGATGAAGAAACAGCCGAAAACATTGCAAAAATCGAAGCTATTCTTGTACGTGAAGGTGCAGAGATTCTTGCTACCAATAATATGGGTATGAGAAAACTTGCTTATCCTGTACAAAAAAATGAACGTGGTCTCTATACCATAGTATATTTCAAAGCTAACGGTAGTGTTATTCATGAACTTGAAAGAAACTTGAAGTTCAATGAAGAGGTTATTAAATACCTAACAGTAAGATACACAAAGCAAAAAGAGCTTACTCAATTTGCTAAGCTTGTCGCTGCATCTACTCCAAAAGAAGAAGCACCTGTAGCAACAGAAGAAGTAGTAGAAGCACCAACAGCAGAACAAACAGAAGCGTAAAACCTTAGGAGAACCCCATGTATAACAAAGTAGTATTGGTAGGAAACCTTACAAGAGATGTTGAGATTAGATATGCTCAAAGTGGCTCAGCTATTGGTAATGTTGGAATCGCAACAAATCGAAAGTGGAAGAGTCAAACAGGAGAGCAGAAAGAAGAAGTAATGTTCATCGACTTAACATTTTTTGGGCGTACTGCTGAGATAGCAAACCAATACCTTCGTAAGGGGAGCAAAGTTTTAGTAGATGGACGAATTGTATTTCAACAGTGGACTGCACAAGATGGAACAAAGAGAAGTAAACATGCCATTACAGTAGAGACCCTACAGATGTTAGATACTAGAGCAGATGCTCAAAATCCTAACTATAACAATGGACATTTAGCACAACCAATTCCAAATAGTTATGGTGGTAATCAACAGCCACAACAAAATAACAATTATGGTAATAATAACAATAGCTATGGACAACCTGCTCCACAGCAACCAAGTTATGGTCAACCTGGGCAGAGTGCGTATGGACAGCCACAAGCACCTGCACAACCATCTTATTCAGCACCACAGCAACAACAACCGTCTGTACCAGAAATCGACATCGATGATGACGAGATACCATTTTAGGAGATAACCATGGCAGAGAGAAGAAAGTTTAAAAAAAGATATTGTAAATATTGTGAAATGAAAGTTGATTATATTGATTATAAAGATTTAGGTCTATTGAAGTTCTCATTGAGCGAACGATTTAAAATTATGCCAAGAAGATTAACTGGAAACTGTAAAAGACACCAAGAGATGGTAACAGTAGCAATTAAAAGAGCAAGACAAACTGCTCTTATTCCATACATTGTAGATAGAAAAAATGTAGTGGAAAACCCATTTGAGTTTGTTAGATAATATCTAATTATCTAAAAGCCTATCTTTTAGATAGGCTTAATCTATAAATCATCTGATTTATTAGCTTTAATACTATATTTTTCCAATATACTATTTTGAACCTTTAGTGCTTTTACTCTATCAATTACTACCTTAGAACCATCTTCATCTTCTAGTACAATATACTTATCTTTTGAATTCTTAATTATTCTATAAAACTCTTTGAAATTTTTAAACGATTGACCATTAACTTTATCCACTAACCAAAGGCTTATATCATAATCTCCTCGACTATGTTCTGATGCTAATACTTTTAGTAAAACAACTAACTCTTGTTTATCTTTTGTAGGAAATTTACTTGAATGGTATCGTAATGGCAAGATAGGACGCATTGATGCATCTATAAGATTTTTTGTCAATGGAGAAAATACATATCCACCTAACATAAAATATGTTGGCATCTTATCATACTCTAATTTAGCAAAAACAGAGTTCTCTTTAGTAGAGTTTTTGGGTAATGTAACATGAAGTTTGAGTTTTTTGCCTTTACGCAGAATATCTAGTGAAACACTATCTCCATATTGGTGCATATCTATGAAATATTTAAAATGTGTATATTGATTTGGTCTAAATTCAACTGTACCATCACTCTCTATCTTATGTCCATCAATAGCTGTGATAATATCCTCTTTTTTTAGAACATCTTTTAAAATAGAGTTATATACAATATCTACAACCAATATACCACCCTCATCTTTACCCAAGTGGTAGTACTCTTTGAGTGATGGATTTTCTATATTATCAACCATAATACCCAATTTAGGAAAGCCATCATATCTACCATCTGAAACATCTTTTAGAAAATGTTCAACAATATCAACAGGAACAATATATCCTATATTTTGAGATTGTGTGATACCTTGCATAACGACACCAATGATTTTACCATCAGAGATAACAGGTCCACCAGAATTACCAGGATTGATAGCTGCATCTACTTGAACTGCTAAAAAGCTCTGTCCACTATGTACATATTGTCTATGTTCAATACGAGAGACAATACCTGTACTAATACTGATAGTATGCCCTCCCATAGGATAACCATATACTGTTACTTTGTCCTGCATTTTAGGAAGAGTTCCAAAGGTTAAAGGAGTTGTTCCTTTAAAAAAATTTTTATCTTTTACCACTAATAGTGCCAAATCAGCATCATGAGAGACCTCTAAAACCTCTGCTTGATAACGTTTTGTATCTCCATACTTCTTAACCTCAATAAATGTCTCATTTCCAATAACATGAGCATTTGTCAAGATACGATTACCACTAATAATACTCCCTGAACCTGTAGAGCGTTGTACAGAGGAGTTCCATGGCTCCATATAATTAGTGGTTTTAGAGACAGTATAGATTTTTACAATTGAGGGGTCAATATTTTGACTCCAAGAGAGAGAAAAGAAGAGAAGTAAAAGCGTGAATATCTTAAATATCTTGTGCATTTAATACCTTTATTTTATTTTACTACAAGCATAACAGCAAAAAGTAAACCGTTAAACAATGTAACATTAATCTAAGGATATAATATCAAAAAAATTAGGAGTTGTATATATGGCAACAATTTCAATGGGTGACATTAAAAAAGGTGTACGTTTAGAACTAGACGGAAACCCGTATAGAGTAGTGGATTTTCAACACGTTAAACCAGGAAAAGGGGCAGCATTTGTACGTTGTAAAATCAAGAATCTATCAACAGGTAAAGTAATTGAAAAAACAGTACATGCAGGGGATAAGTTTGAAGTACCCGATTTAGAACAAGCAACGATGCAATATCTCTATGATGATGGAGAGTTTTTACAATTTATGGATACAACAACCTATGACCAAATTGGTTTAACTCATGAACAGGTAGGAAAAGAGACTTTTGATTTTATGATTGATGGAATGGAAGCAGATATTCTATTTCATAATGGAAAAGCTATATCAGTAGAGATTCCACAAACAGCAACCTATACTGTAGTAGAGACTCCTCCAAATTTTAAAGGCGACTCTCAAGGTGGTAAAAAACCAGCAACACTTGATAGTGGAGCAGTAGTACAAGTACCTTTCTTCATACTAGAGGGGCAAAAAATCGTTGTTGATACTATTGATGGCAAATATTTAGAAAAAGCAAAATAGTACAACTATAGCACACCAAAATGGTGTGCAAAAACCTCTTAAAACTCTCCCTTTTTATATATCAAAATATTTTATAATGTTACTTTATATTTTTTATTTTTATTTAAAAAATAATATTAATTTTTTCTTAAACTTTTAACTTTTCTTATGATTAAAGTGATATAATTTCACAAATTATACACAAATATTTTTTTTATACATAAATTAAACTTGACTAAAGGATATACTATAGATTTTTTTGAAAACCTAAAAAAAATTATTAGCATCAATTCATACACTAAAAACAAAGAGGGTGTAGATAAAATCTCTGATATTATGACAAAATGGCTTATAGATTTAGGTTTTAAAAATCTATGCTATGAGCGAAAAGAGATTGGTGACCATAACCTCTACCTTAGCCCTAAAACAGAAGGGAAAAAGATACTCCTTTTAGGACACAACGATACCGTTTTCCCAAAAGGCACGTTTGAAGAGTACAGAGAAGATGAAGAGTGGGTCTATGGACCTGGAGTTTGTGATATGAAGGGTGGGAATATGGTTGCCCTTCAATCACTAAGAAATATATATAAAGCAAATGGAAAGATAGAGAATATAGATTTTTTATTGGTTTCAGATGAAGAGACAGGTTCTGATGATAGTAAACAACTAAGCTCAAAATTGGCTGTTGATTATGACTACTGTTTTGTATTTGAAGCTGCTGGAGAGAATCTTGAAATTGTAACAGGGCGTAAGGGTGTAGGAACATTTACAATAGATATTCAAGGGAAAGCATCACATGCAGGGGTACGGTATGAAGCGGGAATCAATGCAAATTTAGAAGCCTCCTATAAACTAATAGCTCTTACAGAGTTAACCAATCTTGAAATTGGTACAACTGTTAATGTAGGAAAGATTACAGGAGGAGTTGGAGCAAATACCATCTCTCCAACAGCTAAGCTACTTTTAGAACTACGTTACAAACAAAATTCTGAACGAGATAGACTACTAAAAGCATTAGAGGAGATTAGCAATACTTCCTATGTAAACGGTACAAAGTCAACTCTATCTGGTCTGATTCAACGTGATGTGATGGAGGCAAATGAGAAGCAACATAAACTTATTGAAAAGATAGAAGAACTATCTAAAGAAAAGCTACTAACCGAACAACGTGGTGGTGTTAGTGATGCAAATATTGTAGCCTCACAAGGGGTTACAACACTTGATGGATTTGGTCCGTTTGGAGATGGAGACCATACCATTCATGAACGTGCATTAAAAAGCTCTTTTAAACAACGAATAGACTTGATGACAAACATATTGATGTATCATCAAGAGTTTAAACAATTTTAACTTTAGGAAAACAGTTATGGCAAAAAAACGAACAATTGGTATGTGGCTTTATAAAAATGGTGGAGGAGATGCTATTGGAAAAAAGATTATAAAAAAATTAAAAGAGCGTGACATTGATACTATTGATGATGTCAATCTGCGTTATGCAACAGCAAAAAATGCAAATATTATATTTAATGGTTTTAAATTAAATAAATTAGATTTAATGTTCTCTTATAATGCAGGAGAGCAGACAGTATATCAGACATATCTCTATCAAGCACTCAATCGTATGATTCCTATGATTAACTCGTATGATGCCTTTCAACTCACTGAAGATAAGTTTCAAACTTCAATGATTTTAAAAAATGCAAAGGTAAATACAGCAGATTATCGTCTATTTCACCGTGATGAGGCACAAGATAATCTCTATAAAACCTTTAAAAAATGGGGTGGAATGGTATTTAAACCAACAACAGGGTGGGGTGGTGCAGGGCTTAGTAAGATAGATAATGAAGAGGCTCTTCAGATGTTGATACCTACACTAAACCATAGTAATATTAGAGAGGTTTTTGTAGAGAGATTTATCAACTATGATAATACAGATTTTAGAGTAGATATTGTAGATGGTCAATATGTAGGGTGTTATGGACGAAAAGCAGGTGGAAATGATTGGCGAACAAATGTAACCTCTGGTGGGTCAGTATTTATGCGAGAGTGTAATGATGAGGTAGTTCAAGTGGCAATTAATGCTGCAAAAGCATGTGGTACAGATATTGCAGGTGTTGATATAATTTATGATTTGGAAAAAGAGGAGTATGTGGTATTGGAAGTAAATGGAATACCAGCATTCGCAACCCCAGAACAAGAGAAGATGGGATTAGACTTTAATGATAAAAAAATTGATTTAATTGTCGATTTAATAGATAGAAAAACAAAAAAATAGAATTTAAATAAAAAATAGGAAAAATAATGGCTTTAAAAAATAGAGAATTACCAAGATTAGGATTTTTATACATGGACTATGTCCTAAGATTTTTCGACCACTCAAACTTCAAGGGTTGGCCAAATAAGATAGAGACAGTAACTTATCATTGGGGCAAAGATAAAGATAGATTTATCAAAGAGGTAAAAGAGAAAAAGATTGATGTACTTATAGGAAATATACCAGCAACAGCTTATGAGACATTTAGAGAGATAGCTAGAGCGTTACCTAATGTACGTTTTATACCATCACTTGATACTCAATTTTCAAATAAATCAAAAGAGAATGTAACACGTTTTGCATGGAAATATGACCTACCAATTCCTAAAACATACATCTATTATAATAGACCAAATGCCTTTAAGTTTTTGAAAAAGACAGAGTATCCAAAAATTGTTAAAAAATCTTATGGACCATCTAACTATGGTGGATATTTTGTTCATAAAGTAGACTCATACAAAGAGGCAGAAGAGTTATTGAACGAGAAAAAATATCACCCAATCTATTTCCAAGATTTTGTACCAATGGAAGCAGATATTCGTGTCATGTTAATTGGTCATAAACCTGTATGTGCCTTTTGGCGAAGAGCTCCAGAGGGAGAGTGGTTAACCAACACAAGTCAAGGTGGAGAGATGGACTATATGAATGTTCCAAAATCTGTACTTGACCTTGCTGTAAAAGTCTCAAAATCGGCTAATGCAGAGTATTGGGCGTGTGATGTAGCTTATGGTAAAGATGGAAAAGTTAGAATTCTTGAGTGTGCAACTGCCTTTGCAGCATTCCCATATATAAGAGATTGGATTGGTCAATACATTATGTGGAGTCTAAGTGAAGGAAGCTTTAAAAAACCACATATCCCAATGTTTAACTGGGAAGAGTTGAGTAAAATATCTCCTGATTTACTACGAACAATGAGACATATTACCTTTGGAGAGTATAACCCCTCTTATGATGGTGCATACTTTGGAACAAAGAAAAAGATATATGGAGAAAAAGAGGTTTATATGCATGAACTAGACTCCGAATATAAAATATTTGATGTAAAAGAGCGTACCTTTGAAGAGTGGCCAAGTGAAAAGTGGAACTATCAAGATAGATTTGCACTTAAAAACTTAAAATCAATGAAAGTTCCAGCATTAAAAACAGAAGAAGCACCTGAAGTCTCTGATGATGAGTCAAGCTCAACGATAGAACTTTCAGATGAAGAGTTAGAAAAACTACTATTGAGTGTCAAAGGTTTAGGCAAAAAGAAACTTAAAAAGATTCTAAAAAAATTAACTCATGCCCAAATTATTGCCTCTTTAGAGGTAGAGCCAAGAGTATTGAGTGACATTAAAAGTATCAATGAGAAATTGGTAGATAATATTGTTGAGGCATGGAACAGTTACAAACTCTCTCTTCAAATGACTCTTGTAGATTAAAAAATATGCTATAATAGCCCCTATTAAAATAAATAAAATAGGGGTCTTAAGATGATTGGTGCAAAAAAAGAAATAAGTAGTGAACAACACACCCTCTACACAGAGGTAATATCTGAACGAAAAAAACTTATAGATAAAGATAAAAATATCTATCAAGTAACTCCAAAACATAAACGTTACCGTGTCTATATAGGAAGATTCTTTGAACAAAAAAAGGGGCTTCATTCTGTTTTCAATGAGTTAAGAGATGCTAAAAAAGGTGATTACCTAGAGTTTATGATTAACTCTGGTGGTGGCTTTATCCAAGAGGGAATGCAGTTTTTCAATATAATTTTAGAAAAATTTTCAGGACGCACAGTCGCCTACTTAGATAATTATGGTTATAGCATGGGTGCAATGCTTTTTAGTATGGCAAATAAGCGTATTATCTACCCATATTCGGACTTTATGTATCATAACTACTCTGGTGGAGCAGTAGGGAAAGGTGGAGATATAAAAGCACGTATCGACCATACACATGAACGATTAAATAAATTTTTCCATGATATTATTGTAAAACAGGGTTTTTTGAGTGAAGATGAGTTTCAAAAGATGTTAGTAGGACAAGACTATTGGATGGAAGCAAAAGAGTTATGTAAACGTGGAATTGCTACGCATGTTATTATCTCTAATGGAGAAGAGATAACAGCCAAAGAGTATCTAAAAATATTAAAACGTAATAAAAAAGAGGCAAAAAAGAAGAAGAAAAGATAGTGAAGATAAGAGTATATTACGAAGATACAGATGCAGGTGGTATCGTCTATCATACCAACTATATCAAATATTGTGAACGAGCAAGGTCAGAACTCTTTTTTGAGAAAAATAGTACTCCTACAGATGGTAAAAACTCTGGGTTTGTTGTAAGAAATATAGATGCCAATTTTATAGGTATGGCATCTCTAGGAGATATAGTAGAGGTAAAAACCAAACTTATCAAAAAGAGAGCTACATCAATTCTTCTAAAACAGTTTATTATCTTAAAAGATAAGATAATATTTGATATGAATATTCTACTTGTCTTTGTACGAGATGGAAAACCTGCTAAAATACCTCAATATCTATCTGAAATCATTATCCCAAAGGAGAGTCTATGTCAAAAAAAACCCTAATTATAGGTGCAGGTGGAGTAGGAAATGTTGTTGCTTTTAAGTGTGCTATGAATAGTAATACATTTGGAGAGATTACTCTAGCTAGTCGAACTGTGAGCAAGTGTGATACTATTGCTAAAAATATTAAAGAGAAGATAGATATATCTATCAATACAGCCTCTATAGATGCTGATTCTATATCTCAACTTATTGAACTTTTTGAAGAGATAAAACCAAATATCGTTATAAATGTAGCTCTACCCTATCAAGATTTAACGATTATGGACGCATGTATAGCGTGTGGTATTGATTATCTTGATACAGCCAACTATGAACACCCAGATACAGCAAAATTTGAATACAAAGAGCAGTGGGCTAGAGATAAAGAGTTCAAAGAGAAAAGTATTATGGCTCTTCTAGGAAGTGGATTTGACCCTGGTGTAACCAATCTATTCTGTGCTTATGCCCAAAAACACTACTTCGATGAGATTCATACTATTGATATACTAGATTGCAATGATGGAGACCACGGTTATCCTTTTGCTACCAATTTCAATCCAGAGATTAATCTACGTGAAGTATCTGCAAATGGTCGATATTGGGAAAATGGAGAGTGGATAGAGACAAACCCAATGGAGATAATGCAAGTTTGGGACTATCCTGAAGTTGGTAAAAGAGACTCTTATCTACTATATCATGAAGAGATGGAGTCTTTGATAAAACATATCAAAGGGTTAAAACGGATTAGATTTTTTATGACCTTTTCCAAGAGCTACCTAAACCATATGAAATGTTTAGAAAATGTAGGTATGTTAGGGATTAAAGAGATTGAACATAAAGGTATGAAAATAGTACCGATGGAGTTTTTATCTACTCTACTTCCTGACCCTGCATCATTAGGAGAGAGAACTACAGGAAAAACCAATATAGGTATCTACGCCAAAGGGATAAAAGATGGTCAAGAGAAGAGTATCTATATCTACCAAATAAGTGACCATGAAGCATGTTATAGAGAGGTTATGAGCCAAGCAGTAAGCTACACAACAGGTGTACCTGCCATGATTGGAGCAAAATTAATATTAGAAAAGAGATGGCAAGGAGAAGGTGTCTTTAATATAGAAGAGTTTGACCCCGACCCATTTATGGAAGAGTTAATGGTTCAAGGATTGCCTTGGAAAGTTTTATCAAATGATACTTTGAATCTTAATAAATGCTCCATATAAGAGTAGTTCTCTATTTGTTGATGGAGTATTTTTTATCTGTAACTCTACCTCTAAAAGGTGTTCAAATATCTTGAGTAGAGTATGACTTTTGAGATTTTGAGCTAATTTGGCTTTTTTATCTTCTATCTGTCTTGGTAATTTGTATCCCAAAATAGCTTTTGAGTCGATACGACCATTAAGTTTTATATAGGCACTAAATAGAAATATCTGATTAATAAAAATTTGTGTTGCACGTAATATAGAAAACTCATCTTCTCCTAACTCAAGTAGCCGTTCAATAGTTGTTATTATAGGCTTTTTTTCAAATAAATCCATTAGTAACTCTTCTATAGCCAATGGTGCTGTGGAATATACAACTCTATCTATATCTTTTGAGGTTACTTTTCCCTCTAATATAGCTAGTTTATTGAGTTCATTAGCACAAAGAGCAATATTGTTATTGAGTAGAAGCATTAAGTGTTGTAGGGCATAGTGGTCAATCTCTAATCCAATTGATTTTGCCTTTTTAGATAGCATATGAATCGTTTCATTGATATTTGGTTCAAATACTCTTAACCAATTTGCACCTTTTTTAGGAGAGAAAGAGGTATGTAAGCTTTTGGCATCACTAGCTTTTCCTTGATAATAAAAGAGTAGAAAGTTATCTCTACTTTTTGCTACTAACTCTATTAGTATATCTAACTCTTTTTTGGGAATCTTTTTATCTCTTTTAATTATGAGTAGATTTATCCCACCAAAGAGTGAAGTTTGAGAGAGATATGATTTTGCTATATCAAAAGAGTATTCATCAAAATAGAGTGTTAGTAGTGAGTCAGATGATGAGGTAATATCTATATAGCGTTCTATGTAGGTAGATATAATATAGCTATTTTCTCCATAAAAAAGCATAGCTCTTGGAGGATTTTGATGTAGTAGTTGTTCAAACTCTTTTTGATACATTTTTCGCCCTGTTTTTATTATCAAATTGTAGCGTAAAACCACCTCTATTTAGGAGGTGGAGGTTCACAATTGAGTTATCTCTTTCTCTCTTTTTGCTACAAATTCTCCTTGAATCTTAGCCATAGGGATAGATACACTATCTATTTTCAGAATGATTTTATCAAAAAGCATTACATTATCGCCTCGTAAATTAACAGTTACTCCCTCAATCTCACACTCCAATATAGCTTTTGCACTCTCTCCTGCTTCTACTA
>JALSOO010000058.1 GCA_026986355.1 Campylobacteraceae bacterium
GATAAGCTAATCTCTTTGGACTCTCTAAAATCCTCACTTGTTGAGTTTTGCGTAATTTCATAGAGCTTTTTCTCTACTAGGTTCATAATATCATCAGCAGGTAAATCGTCTTCTATTATTACTTTTTTAATCGTTGTTGCCAAGGTAGTTAATAAACGTTTTGTAGAGCGTGATTTAACCTCTTCTATATAGGCATCGGTATTTGAGATAGCATTTGCTATCATAATATCAAGAAGTGCTTTTTCATTATAGCTATTGATAGCTTTTAGTTTTGTCTTTAAAAACTCTTCATCTATAGGTTTATCTTCACGATTCAAATCGTCCATTGCTTTAAAAACATGTTGATGAAATGGTAGATAGAAATCATGTGGTTCTAGTTTTGAGGCAATATCTTCAAAAATTTGTGAATCAAATAGAATTGCCGAGAGGATAGCCCTCTCTATATTAATATTATATAAATTATCATTCATTAAAACTCCTAAGCTTCTTTTGTAGCAAACGCTTCAACCTCTTGCACAAATCTATCTACCAACTGATTTTCAGGAAGTTTTGCAACAACATCTCCTTTGACCATAACAAGCCCAGAACCTTTACCAAAAGCAATAGCCACATCTGCATGTTTAGCCTCTCCAATAGCATTTACCACACAACCCATAACCGATACGTCCATGGGAGTTTTGATATGAGAGGTTCGCTTCTCTACTTCAGCCACAGCACTAACCAAATCTGCCTCTATTCGACCACAAGTAGGACAAGAGATGATATTTAATCCCTCTTTGACTCTACCACTATCTTTTAAGATAGCTTTTCCTACACGTATCTCCTCTTCTAACTCTCCTGTAATAGAGATACGCATAGTATCGCCAATACCATCAAGCAGTAAAGCACCTAAACCTATAGATGATTTTACAGTAGCATGAAAGATAGTCCCTGCCTCTGTTACTCCTAAATGAAATGGATAGTGATTTCGAGGTCTTAACATTCGGTAAGCATCAACCGTTCGCTCAACATCTGAAGCTTTAAGTGAGACTTTTATATCACTAAATCCCAAATCTTCTAAAAACTTAATATTATACTCTGCACTTGCCACCATACCCTTAGCTGTTGCTCCATACTTATCATCAAACTCTTTCTCGAGACTTCCTGCATTTACCCCAATTCTAATTGGTAAATTTCGCTCTTGACACGCTTTGACAATATCTTTGACACGACTCTTCTCCCCTATATTTCCAGGGTTTATACGGATACAGTCGACCCATTTTGAAGCTTCAAGAGCAAGTTTATAATTAAAATGAATATCTGCAATTAGAGGCAGAGAAATCTGCTCTTTTATCGCTTTGAGAGCTAAGGCATCTTCCATTTTGGGAACGGCTACACGAACCATATCTGCACCTGCAAAGTGTAGACGATTTATCTGCTCTACGGTAGCCTCTACATTATGTGTATCAGAGTAGGTCATAGACTGAACAGAGATAGGAGCATCGCCACCTACGGCTACATCTCCGACATAAATTTTTTTAGTTGGGATTCTTTCTTTCATGAGTTTCCTTGATAGATTAAGTGATAGAGGTTATACCAAAATCTAGCTAAAAAAACTAAGAGAAATCAACAGCATCCATATCTATCTCTATTAGAGGATTTTTGACATAGTGCAATGCTTTTAACATCGCTTTTCTACTTTTGGAACGCAACAGTATATTAAATCTAAACCTATTTGCAATTCTCTCAATAGGTGCTTTGCCATCTCCTACTATCTCTATATCTTTGAACTCTTTTAGTTTAGTTACGGTATCCAAGGTAATTTTAGAGCCTTTCTCCTCTTTGACATGAGAGATTAGAACTCTAGCCAATGTCACAAAGGGTGGATAGATATCCTCTACAAAAAACATCTCATCTTTTAAAAAAGCTTCATAATCATTTAGATACAAAGAGAACAGATCTTCATTAGCTGATTGAATTAGTATATTAGCACTCTTGGCTCTACCAGAACGTCCTGCAATCTGAATAAGTAGACTCATAGCTCTCTCTCTAGCTCTATAATCAGCTAAACCCAATATATAGTCTATTCCCAAAATAATACTTAATGTAATATTGGCATAATCATGCCCTTTGCTCAACATCTGTGTACCCAAAAGTATATGACTCTCTTTTGATTCAAAACGTTTTAGAGCCTTTTTGAGTTTAGAGGCTGTAGTGATAGCATCACGGTCAAACTGCTCTACGACTATATCAGGGATAGCATACTCTATCATCTCTTTTACCTCTTCTGTTCCCATTCTCTGATTGGTCAAAGGCTCATGCCCACAATGAGTACAAACAGTTCTAATAGCCTCTGTATAGTTACAGTAGTGACACTTTAGGTATCGCATATTTCTATGTAGAGCCATACCCACCGAACAGAAAGGACACATATGTGTTACTCCACACTTTTGACAATATAGATATTTAAAATTCCCCCTTGTAGGAACAAATACCAAAGACTGCTCTCCTGCTTTGAAGTTCTCTTCTAGCTTTTTAACCATTCCATTTGTAAAACTTGTACCACTAACAAAATAGTAGTTTTTTTGGGTCTCTATAAATGGTTTTTTGAGTCGTACAATCTCATATTTGTGGTAAGAGCTAAGAGTAGGAGTAGCACTTGCCAAAATCACTTTAGCCTTTAATTTAGCCCCCATATATACAGCCATATCACGTGCATGATAGCGTGGTTTCATCATAGATTTATAGCTATCGTCATGCTCTTCATCAACAATTATCAATCCTATATTATCCAATGGACTGAACAACGCTGACCTAGCCCCTGCTACAATATCTACTTCATTATTGTGTATCTTCTCTAAAATCTCCTCTTTTCTCTTTTTGGTTAATTTAGAGTGCCACATAACTAACCGTTTACCAAAATATTTAGTGAGTCGTTTCTCCATTTGAGGAGTTAGAGATATTTCAGGCATAAGAAAAATGCACTGTTTCCCTTCTTTTATAGTATCTATCATAAGGGTAATAAATATCTCTGTCTTTCCAGAACCTGTTACCCCAAAGAGTAAGGCTTTATCTTTTTTTAGAAGTTCTTGGTAGGCTTTTTGTTGGTCGGTTGATAGTGTAGGAGGTTCATAGGTCGGGTTATCAACAAAAACTTTTTCTTTATCCAATTTTTTGTCATAATGAGGGCAACCCAACCTACTCCCAAATAGAGCAATGGCCTCGCCTAACGATGAGAAGTAGTAGGTAGATATAAATCTAGCAATCTCTATCTGTTTCTCATCATAATAGTACTCTAACACCTCATCTATTTGAGATGTTTCAAACTCTATAGGTTTCTCTACCTCTTTTAAAATCATAGCTCTTTTTATTTTGGAGTGTACAGGCACATTGACTAGTTGACCTATTTTTAGATTCTCTTTATAGTGATAGGTTAAAATTGGTGCTGATGATTTTAGGAGTATGGTTTGGTAGTAGTGGATAATAAATCTCCTAACAATATTTTATGAAATTATACCAAAAAATCCTAATTGGTTAATTGAGTACACCCATTCGCATTAGTGTTATTTGTTTTAGTCGTATCACATTCAAACTTACCTGAAACAACTTCAAATTTTACATCGCCTAATGTTGATTTAAAAATGTATTGGTCACGTCCATTTTTTCCTGTTCCTCCACTAAAAGACCATCTCTCTTTTTTATTCGGTTCAGATTTTATAGGATACTCTAAAACGCTTGGTTGAGAACTATTACCATCAAAATTTCCAAAAACATTCGTTGAGTCACCAACAGCAGTTATCTGTGCAAACTCTCCCCTCAATATCCTCTTTTGTCTCTCCATAGCCAAAGCATTTCTAATAGATGCAATGGTTGTTCTAGCCTTGGTTATAACAGCATCATCTCTAGTAGCCGATAATCTTGGAATGGCTACCGCTGCTAAGATTCCAATGATGACTACTACAAATACTAACTCTATCATGGTAAAGGCTGATTTTTTGTGTTTCATTTCTTATATCCTAATAT
>JALSOO010000059.1 GCA_026986355.1 Campylobacteraceae bacterium
TAGACCAATTATCCTCTATCTTTCTACTACTATATGCGATAACAATCCCTCCACACATACCAATACAATGTCCAAAACTACCTAAAAATGCAATTGTTACAATGGAGATTAAATCTATATTTTCCATTTACTCTCCTAAAAGTTTTTTTCTAATTTTTGGGTTGGCTAATGTCTCTTCTCTTAAGACTCGTAGATACATCTCTGCAAAACTAATACTATTTTCTATCTTATTCTCTCTTGCTCCAAATCCAGAGTGCATAGCTGTTTTATCTGTTACTCCATACCATGCTTTTTTTGCATCTATCCATCTATTTGTATCCATAGTATAGACCCAAATTTTAGAACTATCTTTAAATGATTTATCATTAATCCACTCTACCATACAAGCAGGTTCATCAAAAAACCATGTTTTTCCACTTGGTGTAGCTACTTCTAAGCTATTTTTTTTATTATGAATAAGCATTTTACAATGAGGGTCATTGGTAAAGTCAATTTTAAACTCTAATGGTTTCATCTCTATATTACCTTTTGCAATGGTTATGGGTTGTTCATCTTTGGCTATAGAGATAAATATGAGGGTAGTAATCCCTAATAATATAAAAATAATAAGTAGTGGTAATAGTTTTTTCATACTGTATAATATCACAAATAGGCTAATGCCATCTTTTCAATACTCTTTTTGGAAATGTTATCTTTAATAGACCATTACTATAACTCTTATTCATTTTGCCCTCATCGGCATTTTCTGGAATAGAGAGTGTATGTGATGAACTACTAATAGTCTTGGATTCTCCAAACTCTCTTTTTTCTATTTTTGTTGTCTCTGTTGATATAGTAAGTTCTCGATTATTTAATTTTACATCTACTTTGGTTTGATTGGCATCTTCTATATTTTGCTCTAATATATAAGAGTCCTTTGTCTCTTTGAAATCATCAAGAGTAATAAGTTTTGGAGATAAAGGGTCGTTCTTAATAGCAATATCTTCAGCTCTTCTATGCTCTTTAATCGCTCTATTCATACTAGCATTCATCGCTTCTATCTCTTCAGCTCCATCATAAAAGTTCCGTTGCATATCTAGTGCAAAAGTAGTGCTTGAAGAGATAATAGCCATCATTATAATTTTTCTATACATTTTTAAAACCTTTTTATTAAAATAGTGTTGAAATAGTAGCTAAATATATCATATTTTATCAATAATAAACTACACTTTGAGTTTTCTTTTGCTATCATAACAAAAAACAATACAAAGTAAATTATATGAAAAATCATTATTTCTTTTCTCAACCACATCAATCCTTTTTTGTCTTGGCATTTATCAATGCCATTTTTTCGATGTTTCTCTTTATGCTTCTTTTTAAAGGCTTGGTTGCTTCTGAAATATTCAGCCTGAATTATCATGCTTATTCATTTATATTTCTTATGTTTACCCCTGCTTTTTTAGCTTTTCTATTTACTACATTTCCACGATTCTCGGGAACTGAACCTATAGAAAAAGAACAGTATATCTTGATTTTCAAAGGCTTTTTGGGAGGCTCTTTGTTGTTTCAAATTGGTAGTCTATTTTCTACTGTTCTTTTTACAATTGGAATGATACTTACTCTTATTTCCCATTTAGGAGCAAGTTATATTCTATATAATATCTATAAAACCTCAAAAATAGTAGACAAAGAGGACCAATTATGGATATTGATAGCTATGGGATTTGGTCTATTGTCTCATCTTATTTTTATTTTGAATATTTGGATTCCCTCGTTACATACTCTCTCTATACAGATATCTATATATTTGTATCTTTTTATTCTTATCTTTACCGTAGGACAAAGAATGATTCCATTTTTTTCTCATAGCACTATTGAGAAACACAAAGAGAGATTAAAAGTTATTATTGGATTATTGGGATTGCATCTGTTATTGGAGGTTATTCAAAATAACTCTTCGTTCCTTGTAGATTTTCTACTAGCTTATCTCATAGGAAAAGAGATTTATAGATGGAAACTACCTTTCCCAAATCCTAAACCATTAGTATGGATTTTACACCTTGCACTCTTTTGGATTCCAGTTGCGTTTGCATTAGAGGGAGTTAGCAATATTATAACACTTACAACTCACACAAACTTTTTATCATTGGGTCTACACACATTAACATTAGGTTTTTTTGTAACTGTACTTATAGGATTTGGAACACGTGTTACATTGGGACATTCGGGAAATTTAATGCACTCTGATAGATTAACAACAATACTCTTTTATTGGACTCAACTCCTTGTAGTTGTTCGGATATTGACATCATTAGCTGTAGCAAATAGTTGGAATTTTGTTGTATTTTTTGATTTATCTATAACAGTGTGGGTGGTACTATTTGCCTTATGGGGTAGTCGTTTCTTTCCTGTACTTATTTTTGGTAAAAAATTGACAAATAGATAGAGAGTAAAGGAGTACAAAGTGTTTTTCTGCTAGAATTCGCCAAATTATAGACTATTGAACTCTTTGGATAAAATAGAGCTAACATCACATAGTTAATTAACAAAGGACAACAACATATGGCACATCATAAGTCAACGATTAAACGTATTAGACAAACAGCTACAAGAACAGAAAGAAATAGATACTACAGAACAAGATTTAAAAATATTGTGAAAGCAGTAGTTACAGCAGTAGAAGCAAATGATAAAACAAAAGCACAAGAAGCATTTAAAGTTGCAAACAAGCAGATTCATAAAATGGTAAGCAAAGGTTTTCTCAAAAAAGCTACAGCTGCTAGAAAAGTGAGCCGACTTAACCTAATGGTTAATAAAATCGCTGCTTAATAACCGTCTCTTTTATACTAAATCTATTAATGATTTGGTATAGCTCTCTTTTAAAACTTTATAAAATCCACTAATTAGGTTCTCCTATGTTCAAAGAAAAACTTCAACCATTTATTGACCGATACGATGAAATAAACAGACTTCTTAGCGCTCCTGATATTGCATCAGATATTAAAAAAATGACCGATTTAGGTAGAGAACAAGCAAAACTTAGCAAGTTGGTTGAAAAAGCAAATCTCTATATAGAGACAGCCAATTCTATTGTTGAAAATAGAGAACTTCTAAAAGATGAAGAGTTAGGAGAGTTAGCCAAAGAAGAACTCTTGGAGCTTGAACCTCTATTACCTCAATTAGAAGAGGAGATTAAAGTTCTAATGATTCCTAGTGACCCCAATGATGATAAAAATATTATTTTGGAACTTCGTGCAGGTGCAGGTGGAGATGAAGCCTCTCTATTTGTAGCAGATGTGTTTAAGATGTATCTACGTTATGCAGAGACAGTAGGTTGGAAAGTCGAAATCATCTCCTCTTCTGATGGAACAGCAGGTGGATACAAAGAGATGGTTGCACAAGTAAGTGGAGAGGGTGTCTACTCTCAACTCAAATTTGAAGCAGGAATCCATAGAGTCCAACGTGTACCCGATACCGAAACGCAAGGTAGAGTACATACATCAGCGATTACTGTTGCCGTTATTCCAGAGGTAGATGATGTTGAGGTTGATTTAAAACCAAATGATATAAAAATGGATGTTTATCGTTCAAGTGGATGTGGTGGACAATCTGTAAATACCACCGATTCAGCTGTACGTCTAACCCATATCCCCACAGGTATTGTAGCAGCTATCCAAGATGAGAAATCACAGCACAAAAACAAAGCTAAAGCGATGAAAGTCCTAAAGGCTAGAGTCTATGAAGCAGAACTCCAAAAACAGCTAGATGAGACATCAAGCCAACGAAAACTACAAGTAGGAACAGGAAGCCGTTCTGAAAAGATTAGAACCTACAACTATCCTCAAAATCGTTTAACAGACCATAGAATTGATTTGACTCTCTACTCTTTAGATAGAATTATGAATGATGGTAATCTAAAATTGGTATTAGAACCTCTCAATGCTCATGCACAAGCAGAGGCGATTAAAGAAGCAGGACTCTAG
>JALSOO010000060.1 GCA_026986355.1 Campylobacteraceae bacterium
GAGGTGGGCTTAGAGGGAGGGTTATACCCAGCTCCATTCCGAACCTGGAAGTCAAGCCTCCCATCGCCGATAATACTTACTCTGTCTGAGTTGGGAATGTAGGTCGCTGCCTCTTTGAATTTTCTTTATTTTCCCTTTTACTTACTTATATACTTATCAGAAAAATAGTTTTATATCTATTGATAGCTTTTTTATTCTTTTCCTTTTAGATAAAATACGATTCAATTAAATATAATGGATATGATAAAATGGACTTGTATGAGTATAGTGAATTAATTAAAAAACTTACTGTTAAGATAGAAAATATTAAAAATATTGTTAAACCTGATGAGATTATTGAACGGTTAAATAGTATAAGTACTCTTCAAGAAGAGTTTGGATTTTGGGATAATGCGAAACAAGCTTCTTTAGTTTCACAAGAGAAGACAAAAAAAGAGCGAATACTCAATAGATATATAACTGCTAAAGAGTCTGTATATGATGCCTTAGATTTGTTTGAGTTAGCAAAATCTGAAAATGATGAAGAGACACTATTTATGCTTTTTGATGATGCTCAATCTCTTATGAATAGTATTGATAAATTGGAAGTAGAGATGATGTTGA
Source organism: Campylobacteraceae bacterium (assembly GCA_026986355.1). Taxonomy (GTDB): domain Bacteria; phylum Campylobacterota; class Campylobacteria; order Campylobacterales; family Sulfurovaceae; genus UBA1140. Next base: position 604 of record JALSOO010000060.1, read on the forward strand.
GTGGAGAACATGATAGTAAGAATGCTATTATCTCCATACACCCTGGTGCTGGTGGTACAGAGTCTCAAGATTGGGCAAATATGCTCTATAGAATGTATCTTAGATGGGCAGAACGTAAAGGTTTTAAAGTAGAGAGTCTGGATTATCAAGCAGGAGATGAAGCAGGGATTAAAGATGTAAGTTTTATTATTAAAGGAGAGAATGCTTATGGTTATCTCAAAGTAGAGAATGGTATTCATCGTTTGGTTAGAATTTCTCCTTTTGATTCAAATGCCAAGAGACATACCTCTTTTTCCTCTGTAATGGTTTCTCCAGAGGTTGATGATGATATTGATATAGAGATAGAAGATAAAGATATTAGAGTAGATACCTACAGAGCATCAGGTGCAGGTGGTCAACATGTCAATAAAACAGAGAGTGCTATCCGTATCACTCATATAGAGACCAATATAGTTGTACAGTGTCAAAATGATAGAAGCCAACATAAAAATAGAGCAACAGCTATGAAGATGTTGAAATCTCGTCTATATGAGTATGAGATGGAGAAGAAACAGGCTCTAGTCGATGGTGTAGAGAAGAGTGATAATGGGTGGGGACATCAGATTCGTTCTTATGTCTTAGCTCCTTATCAACAAGTTAAAGATACACGAAGTAATATCCCATACTCTAATGTAGATGCTATTTTAGATGGGGATATAGACAAACTTATTGAAGGTGTCTTAATTTCACAACTCTTATATTAGTTTTAAAATTTTAAAGGGTATAATTGTGTAAATTGGAATAGGAGATTTATAGATTGAAAAATAGAATTGGTAAGGTAATAAAGCTTTTTATCTCAAGAGAAGAAGAGTCAAAACGTCAAAATAGAGAGGAGTTATACTTAGATAAAAAGGGTATTCATAATGATAAATTTTATGATAAAGATATAACTCGTTCTGTACTTCTCTCTTCTACTCATAGTTATGAGTTGGCATTGGATAATGATATTAGAATGGAATATGGTACATTAGGAGAAAATATTCTAATAGATTACAATGTCTATACATTGAGTATGGGGACACAATTAGAGATAGGGGAGGTTGTCGTGGAGATAACTCAAAATTGTACTATATGTAATCATCTCTCCGTGATAGATAAATCTCTACCTAAGCTTTTACGCAAAGATAGAGGGATTTTTGTCAAAGTTATTCAAGGAGGAGTTATAAAAGAGGGAGACTCTGTTAATATATTA
>JALSOO010000061.1 GCA_026986355.1 Campylobacteraceae bacterium
AGTTTATCTAATGCTTTTAGTTGTAGTGTTGAGAGTTCAATAGACTCATCAGAAGCATACATATCTAAATATTTGGTTAGCATAGCATCTGATATTCTTACAAGTTTTTCATCTTCAAGTTTTTTACAAAGTTCATCTTTCTTTTTATTAGCAATTTTGACTCCATTAATCAAGATATTTTCTATTTCAATTGCACGATTGAGTGGTAGAGAACGCCGAATAGCCATTCCACCAAGAGGAAGTGGTAGCCCCTCTCCTGCTAACTCTACCCATATATCCCATAACTCTTTTTCTACCTCTAAACTATTATCAAAATTCAAGATAGATTCATGGATTAAAACTCCTGCATCGACCTGCCCACTTACTACTGCCTCTTCTATCTCTAAAAAGTCCATATAGATAGGTCGAGCATTAGGATAGTAGAGTCTAAAAAGTAGGGCATTGGTAGTATACTCTCCTGAAAGGGCTACTCTAAAGTTTCGTTTTAGTCGTTTATCTTTTCTACGAATTAGTTTTGGTCCATATCCATCTCCAAAACTTACAGCTGTTCTTAGCATGGCATATTCATCTTTAATAAATGGATACATTCCAAAACTGATAGCTGTTACATCATAAGTACCTTTTATTGCCTCTTTGTTGAGAGTTTCGATATCTAGTCCAATATTATCAAATTTATAATCTTTTGTATCGACCCACCCAAACTTGATGGCAAAGTACATAAATATGTCATCGGCATCAGGAGAGTGTGCTAGTACTATTTTTTTCATTTTAAATCTCTTTTCTTACTTTTTAATAGTTGCTATTTTATCCAAATTCTCTAAAGAGATAAATTTAAAAAAGTATTACAATTTGTCATTTTTCTAAAAATATTAGAAAAAAGATACTACAATAGCAACACTATAATAATAAAGGATTTTTAATATGGATGCAAACAAACAAAAAGCTCTTGATATGGCAATTAAACAGATAGATAAAAACTTTGGAAAAGGTACAATTGTACGTCTTGGAGATAAAGCTATTGAGCCTATAGCCTCTATAAGTACAGGTTCTATTGGATTGGATATGGCTTTAGGTATAGGTGGTGTTCCTGTGGGTAGAATTATTGAAGTGTATGGTCCAGAGAGTTCAGGAAAGACAACTCTTGCACTTCAGATTACGGCATCAGCTCAAAAAGATGATAAAGTGTGTGCATTTATTGATGCAGAACATGCTCTGGATATTTTATACGCTAAAAATTTAGGTGTTGATGTTGAAAATCTTTTGGTTTCTCAACCCGATTTTGGAGAACAAGCATTAGATGTTTTAGAGACATTGGCTCGTTCAGGTGCTGTTGATGTTATTGTAGTCGATTCTGTTGCAGCATTGACTCCCAAAGGAGAGATAGAGGGAGAGATGGGAGATATGCAAGTAGGGTTACAAGCTAGACTTATGTCTAAAGCTCTTAGAAAATTGACAGCTGTTTTACATAAAACGAATACCACGGTAATCTTTATAAATCAACTTCGTATGAAAATTGGAATGATGGGTTATGGAAGTCCAGAGACAACTACAGGTGGAAATGCTTTGAAGTTTTATGCTTCTGTTAGAATTGATGTCCGAAGAATAGCTACACTTAAGCAGGGTGAAGCTCAAATTGGTAATCGTGTCAAAGCAAAAGTAATTAAAAATAAGGTTGCCCCACCATTTAGACAAGCTGAATTTGATATTATGTTTGGAGAGGGTATCTCAAAAGAGGGAGAGTTAGTCGATTATGGTGTCAAGCTTGATATTATTGATAAATCGGGTGCATGGTTTAGTTATGGAGAGGGAAAATTAGGTCAAGGAAAAGAGAATGTCAAGAAAAAATTTAAAGAGGATATAGAGCTTTGTGCCGAGATAGAAGCCAAAGTCAAAGAGGCTCTTGGTATTACCAATATGTTGACAATGGATTCTAAAGCTATACGAGATACAGATGATTAATTTATCAAATCGTAGCGTAAAACCACCTCTTTCAAGTGGTGGATATAAGCTACATTCTCTCTA
>JALSOO010000062.1 GCA_026986355.1 Campylobacteraceae bacterium
TCTATCTCTCTTTTTGCTCTATTATACAAAAAAAGAGATTAGATATTACGCTTTAACCATCTTTCTACGCATATAAGCTATTTTACTTTGAAGTGATAACTCTTTTGGGCAGTGGTCTTCACATGCCAATAGACTCATACAACCAAAGATACCATCATCATCTCCTATTAGCTCATAAAAATCTTCATCGGTTCGTGTATCGTGAGGGTCAATTTGAAATCGTGCTACACGATTAAGTCCAACAGCACCTACAAAATCTTCTCTCATTATAGCTGTAGAACAACTCGCAACACACAGCCCACACTCAATACATCTATCTAATTCAAACACCTCTTGTGCCACTTCAGGTTCAATAGGCTTCTCTACTTTAGATATATCCGTCTCTTCATTTGCTACAATCCAACTATTGACCCTTAGACTCATATTTTTCATCCAAGTTCCACTATCTACTGATAAATCTTTGATAAGTTTAAAAGTAGGAAGAGGCAGAAGCTTTATCTTACCATCTTCAAACTCACTTGTTAATGTTTTACATGCAAGTCTTGGTTTTCCATTGATTATCATTCCACATGCACCACAAATTCCTGCTCTACAGACAAAATCAGAACTCAAATCGTGGTCAATAGTTGATTTAATTTTTGTTAAGGCAATATAGAGAGTCATTCCAGGGGTCTCTTCTAATTTATATTCAGCAAATGTTGGTTTAGAGTTCTTATCTGATGGATTATATTTTAGTGCTGTTATTGTTATCTCTCTACCCATTTTTTACTCCTAATCTCTCATTTTTTACTTTATATTCACGATGTAACTCATAAGGCATCAACTTCTCTTGAAGCTCATATCTATCGCCTTTGTGTTCCCTCTTTATCTTCTCTACCTCATCAGCTCTCTTTTGGCTATCTGGATGCTCTATGATATTCCCTTTCTTACCATATCCTCTAAAGGCAGGTGGCATCTCCATCTTCATAATATCTAACTCTTCATACTCCAATGTCGGTTCTAAATCATCACTATTTTTCCAATAAGCAAGAGTTCTTTTAAGCCAATTTGCATCATCTCTTTTAGGGTAATCTTCTCTATAGTGAGCACCTCTACTCTCTCTTCTATCTCTTGCACCTTTTGCCACACAGAGAGCAACTTTTAACATCATAGGTACTTTGTATGCCTCTTCAAGCTCTGGATTTAGAAGTCTATGTTTATTTTGAATATTTATCTCTTTTGTCTTTTTGAGTAACTCTTTTAACTCCTCTACTGCACTCTCTAAATCTTTGCCATTTCTAAATATACCTACTTTCTCTTGCATTATGGTTCGCATCTTATCTTTTATATCATAGATATTCTCTTTTCCATCAAGTTCCAATAGACTATTTAAGTATTCATCTTCTCTCTTTAACTCTTTTTCTATATCTTCTGTCCCAATAACCATATTGCTACTATTACAATACTCTGCAAAGTAGTTACCTATAATCATTCCAGAGACTACAGCTTCACTTACAGAGTTTCCACCTAAACGGTTAAATCCATGTAAATCCCAACAACTGGCCTCTCCTGCAACAAATAGACCTTTGATATTGATACTCTCTCCTTTTGGAGTAACTCTAACTCCACCCATTGAGTAGTGTTGCATTGGCAGTACAGGCATCCAACCCTTTTCTCCCTCATCAGCAGGGTCTATTCCATTGAATGTTTTACTAATATCTTGAACATCTCTTAGATTTTTTTCTATATGCTCTCTACCTAAGATAGATATATCTAGCCATAAGTGGTCTCCATAAGGAGAGGGTACACCTTTTCCTTTTTTGATATGCTCTAACATTCTACGACTTACAACATCTCTACTTGCCAACTCTTTTTTTTCTGGTTCATAATCTGGCATAAATCTATAACCATCTTTATCTCTAAGGAGACCACCATCTCCTCTACACCCCTCGGTTAGAAGAATTCCAGATGGTACAATAGGTGTAGGGTGAAACTGAATAGCCTCCATATTTCCCATATATGCACCAATCTCCAAAGCAATAGCGTGTCCTGTTCCTTTACAGATGGTTGCATTTGTTGACTGTTTATAGATACGTCCATATCCTCCAGTAGCCAACATTGTCCCTTTGGCTACATAAGCTGTTAACTCTCCTGTTTTTAGGTCTCTAACAATAGCTCCAAAACATTGATTATCTTTTTCAATAAGAGATATTGCCTCCTTTTTATCTTCGATATTTACACCCAATCTCATCGCTTCATTAGCAATAGCATACAACATTGTATGTCCCGTAGCATCAGCAGTAAAACAGGTTCTCCACTTCTTTGTTCCACCAAAATCTCTTGCACTAATTAATCCATGAGCTTCATCTTTTTCGGTAATAGTTCTCTTTTTAGCATTGATAATGACCTCTCTGTCTCCTTTTTGGATTCTAGTCCATGGAACACCCCAAGATGCTAATTCACGAATAGCTTTTGGAGCAGTCTGAACAAACATTCTAGCTACCTCTTGGTCACAACCCCAATCACTACCCTTTACTGTATCAGCAAAGTGAATATCTTCATTATCTCCCTCTCCCATTACACTATTAGCTAAACTCGATTGCATTCCACCTTGGGCTGCTGCTGAGTGAGAACGCTTAACAGGAATTAAACTTAGAACAATAGTATCTAAACCTGTTTGAGTTGTTGCAATAGCAGAGCGTAATCCTGCTAATCCTCCACCTATAATAAGGGCATCTGTATATTTAATTTTCACTACTTATCTCCATCTGTGGGACATATCTATCTCCATAATGAGATTGATGTGCATAACCTATTTTCATATAGGAAATTAGTGTAGCCACTCCCAAAGTCAACATTACACCACTTAAAATCCATTTAACTTTTTTTAATCTTTTACGACTCTCTTTTGGATTATCTCCATCGAACCAACCCCATTTGACACTAAGTCTATAAAGCCCAATTGCACCATGAAACTCAACAGCAATTAGTAATAGAATATAAACAATCCACATTAAATCACTATATACTCTATCAGCAGATGCAAAAGGTCCTATATTTCCAGAGTTTGTCAACATTGTGTATAAATGAATAGAGCCTAAAAAAAATAGTGCAAATCCTGTAATTACCTGTATAATCCATAGATTTGTATCGCTATGTTTCATAAGATTTGAGAATGTTTTTAAACGAAGAACTTCTCTATAAGAGATAGGAAATTTTCTAATTGCCAAGAAAGCATGAAAAATAAAAACTAAGGTTACTATTGCGATAGATATAAAGACAGGAACACGACTTCCCCCATCAATTATAAAATTGAATTCAAATGCTTTTGTTACACTATACATAAAATCTTTACTAATAAGTATAGATGAGACAAATAACATATGAAAAATCATAAAAATGGCTAAAAATAGCCCTGTAGCACTCTGTAGAAAATCCAGCTTAGCTGGAGTTCTACTCTTCTTTTTTTGAGTAGTTTTGCCTAAAAGGCTTTCTACTATATCATCTCTTAACATTACTATTTTTTATCTATTTTATACTTTCAATGGAGTTTTAACTAAATCTCTTAAATAATTTTTAATATCCTCTACTACCTCATCTAACTTTTGATTTCCATCAACAATTTTTAAAATATTATTTTTATTATAATACTCTTCAATATGAGATATAGTATCTTTGTAAATTTTCATAAGGTGGTTAAATCTCTCCTCATTCTCTCCATGAGCTTTAAAGTATCTAGCTTTTGCAATATCCTCTTTTACTCTTATTTCGATAACAGATAGAAGCTCTACTTTATGAAGATTAAAAATTCTATCTCCCAATATTTTAACACTATCTAACTCTCTTGGAAATCCATCAATTAAAACAATATCAGTAGGTGCATTCAAAACTGTTTTGCATAGTTCATCTACCACCAAATCACTAGGGACTAACTCATCTTTAGATAGATAATCATTAATAATCTT